>NZ_JAAKSL010000006.1:0-211483 GCF_049173895.1 Aeromonas sp. 602200 | reverse complement strand
TGATCATCCTCTCAGACCAGCTAGGGATCGTCGCCTTGGTGAGCCATTACCTCACCAACTAGCTAATCCCACCTGGGTTCATCCAATCGCGCAAGGCCCGAAGGTCCCCTGCTTTCCCCCGTAGGGCGTATGCGGTATTAGCTACCGTTTCCAGTAGTTATCCCCCTCGACTGGGCAGATCCCCAGGCATTACTCACCCGTCCGCCGCTCGCCGGCAAAAGTAGCAAGCTACTTTCCCGCTGCCGCTCGACTTGCATGTGTTAGGCCTGCCGCCAGCGTTCAATCTGAGCCATGATCAAACTCTTCAATTTAAGTTTGGTTGCCAATTAAGGCGGCTCAATGAATTGCTGAATTAACTGCTGCAACTTTCGTTGCTTTGGTCACTTCATCAGACATTGAAAATCAAAAATTGTTTTTGATGCTCGATGCTGTGAGTGCCCACACAGATTGCTTGATTCAAATTGTTAAAGAGCGACGCAACAGTTCGTTGCTGCGGGAGTGGAATTCTACTCAACCGCCTTCTCGAGTCAAGCCTTATTTGCAAAGGCTTTTCGAGGTTACCGACCCGGTTGTTTGCGTTGCCGCTTGCCGTGTCGATGGAGGCGCATTATAGGGAGCCGATTCTTTCTGGCAAGGGTAATTTGCATATTTTTTTGATAAAACCGCACAACCGTTCAAACAACAAACAACAAGAAGAAAATTCGAGCTAAATCACACATTATGGAGCCAGATGACAGGCAAGCCTCTTCTCAACTCATATAAGCCATTTCCGATTGTTGACGCGCCAGCCAAAGCTCCTCCATCTCCAGCAAGGTTTGATAGATTTTCTCCGCCTGTTCTGGCCGGCTGAACAGATAGCCCTGTCCATATAAGTGGATATCGGTCAGGGATCGCAGCACATCCAACTGGGCCTGTGTCTCAATCCCTTCACACACCAGACTCTTGCCCAGCATGGACCCCATCCGGCAAATATTGGCGACCAGCTCGGATGCCTCCATGGAAGTATCAATGCCCTGTATGAAGGAGCGGTCAATCTTCACCTTGCTCACAGGTAGCTTTTGCAGATAACTCAAAGATGAATAACCAGTCCCAAAATCGTCTAATGCCAACAACACACCCTGCTGATTGAGATCCTGCATCAGTTGCAGCGAATTCTTCACTTCGCGCATGGTGGTATCTTCAGTGACCTCCAAAACCAGACTGCTGGCTGGCAGGTGGTTCTCCATCAATGCCTTGGCCACCAGTTTGAGCAAATTGCGCTGGTACATGCCCGGCGAGATATTCACGCACATCTGCAGGTCGACCATACCCAACTGATGCCACTGATAAAGCTGCTCGCAAGCGGTGTTCAACACCCAGCCGCCCAGACGCTCGGCAAGCTGGAACTCCTCAGCCACCATGATCACTTCGTTTGGCGGAATAAAGCCCAGCTCCGGATGCCGCCAGCGCAGCAGTGCTTCGACAGCTTCACAACGGCCACTCTCGAGATTGACGATGGGTTGGTAATAGAGTTCCAACGCATTGTGTTCCAGCGCCATGATCATGTCCGAGGCCAAATGCTTGCGCCGCGCTGTCTCGTTGAGCAAGGAGTTATCGTAAATCACATAGGGGACATGGGTCTTGCGGCTATGGAACAGAGCCTGTTCCGCACGACTCAATAACTCCTGTGTTTTATCGCTGTCCATCGGATAGAAGGCAATCCCGATCCCCACCTCGAGCCGGAAGGGATAGTTATCATAGACGATATCTTGCTTCAGAACGTGCAGCAGTCGCGCTACCAGCTCCCTGACCTGACGCAGATCGCTGCTACCACGCTGGATAATGGCAAATTGATCGCCACCCAACCGACCACTCCACTCCCCTTCTTCACAGAGCAATCTGATCCGTCTGGCCAATTCACTGAGCAAAAAATCGCCCGCATCATAACCAAACTTGCTGTTGATATCTCTGAAGTCGTTGATGTCGACCAATACCAATCCGAAAGGTACCTCCTGAGTGGCACAGAGCTCCATCCGTTCCAGCAATGCCACCCGATTGGAGAGACCCGTCAACGGGTCACGCCTTGCTGCCCTAAAGTGACGTCGAGCTTCATATACAAGAAGCAAGCTAAGGAGTAAAACCGAGATAACCAACCCCGACACCATCAACAGCAGAGCATCACGCAATTGACCAAAATGGCGATCATTCTCTGAGTAGATGTTGATGTTCTTCTGCATAACGGAAGCTAGTGCATAGGATAAAGGCTCCTGCAAGGGGGCTAGGCGCATCATTATTTGCTGGTAGACAGAGTCTCCGCTCTGCAGCTTGGTAATGACAGGCTCTATATAGCGAATGTTGTTTTCAATCAGTTGCACCAAGCGCAAGGTTTTCTGCTTATCCTGCATGCTTTTACGCAACTGACCGCTCAACAGGATGGGAGTTCTGCTCCAAAGAATGTCATAGCGCAACATCAGGTCATTGTGCTCTATTCCACCATAATGGTAGACCTCTACAGCACTGAGGAAACGCCCCAACTCGAGCTGCAGCTGCATCAGCGCCCAGGAGACATCATAGGTATATTTCTCCATCGCTCTGGTCGCATTCTGGAGCTGAACCAGACAATAAAGGGTGCTCCCGGTAAACGACAGAATGGATACATACAGAATGACGAGCAGTGGCCACGCCCTGGTCTTTCCTTTCACCCCGTGCTCCCGTGACTCTTTTATCAGTGTTGAATATCTATCAGGTCCAGCTGCCAAATCATCATGTCGGTATATTCAGAGCGCTTCAGCTCCGGATATTGATCAAGCGGCAACATAAACCAGAGCGGCCCCTTGTCACGGACCCTCATGGCTACCCCGTCATCTTCCCAAGCAAGAATAGGGTTATACTTGGCAACTTTGTCCCAATTGATGCGGATCTGAAAACTGTTCAATGCTGTCAAGGTTATGCTCTTGCCATTAGCCCCCACTGCGGCCAGCACGTCCGCCACCTTGGGCCCTCTGTACTTGTGAGGTTTATCAACCCAAGGGTTGCTGGTGACTATCTCATATTGCGGCAACGCCTGCAGCGTGGCCAAGTCAAAAAGCACTTTGCCGTCCACCTCATCTGGGGAGCTGATATTGCCGCTTACTTTCAAGATCACAGGCCCCTTGAGGGCCTCGGCAGCCACAAGCGGCATGGCAATCAATGCAAACAGCAGAGTTATCCATCCAAGCACCTTCATCTTTCCCCCTTACACTTTTCTGCTATCAACAGACTCAGTTTAGTCAGATATAAAAAAACGGCCCGCCAAGGCGAGCCGTTTCTCAAACAGAGCCGGGATGATGATTACATCATGCCCATGCCACCCATGCCACCCATATCAGGCATGGCTGGAGCATCTTTCTTCGGCAGCTCGGTCACCATGCACTCGGTGGTGATCATCAGGCCGGCGATAGAAGAGGCGAACTGCAGGGCAGAGCGGGTGACCTTGGTCGGATCCAGGATACCCATGGTCAGCATGTCGCCATACTGCTCGGTGTAAGCGTTGTAACCGAAGTTGCCTTCACCATTCTTCACCGCGTTGGCGATGACGGAGGCTTCTTCACCGGCGTTGATGACGATTTGACGCAGTGGGGCTTCCATGGCGCGCAGGGCAACCTTGATACCGACGTTCTGGTCTTCGTTGTCACCGCGCAGACCAGCCAGTTTGGCAGCAACGCGAACCAGAGCAACACCACCACCGGCAACCACGCCTTCTTCAACGGCGGCACGGGTAGCGTGCAGGGCATCTTCCACACGGGCTTTTTTCTCTTTCATCTCGACTTCGGTGGCAGCGCCAACCTTGATCACGGCAACACCGCCAGCCAGCTTGGCTACGCGCTCTTGCAGCTTCTCACGGTCGTAGTCGGAAGAGGTCTCTTCGATCTGCTGACGGATCTGGGCAACACGACCTTCGATCACACCGGCATCGCCCACGCCATCGATGATGGTGGTGTTCTCTTTGGTGATGACGATGCGCTTGGCACGACCCAGATCTTCCAGCGTCGCTTTTTCCAGCTCCATGCCAACTTCTTCAGAGATGACGGTACCGCCAGTCAGTACGGCGATATCCTGCAGCATAGCCTTGCGACGGTCACCGAAGCCAGGCGCCTTGACGGCTGCCACTTTCACGATACCACGCATGGTGTTGACCACCAGAGTCGCCAGGGCTTCACCTTCTACGTCTTCGGCAACGATCAACAGCGGTTTGCCCGCTTTGGCAACACCTTCCAGCACCGGCAGCATTTCGCGGATGTTGGAGACTTTCTTGTCAACCAGCAGGATGAACGGGTCGTCCAGTTCAACGGAACCGGTCTCTTGCTTGTTGATGAAGTAGGGGGACAGGTAGCCGCGGTCGAACTGCATACCTTCAACAACTGCCAGCTCATCTTCCAGACCCTGACCATCTTCAACGGTGATGACGCCATCGCGACCCACTTTGTCCATGGCTTCGGCAATCAGCTTGCCCACTTTCTCGTCGGAGTTGGCGGAGATGGTGCCCACCTGAGCGATGGCATTGCTGTCGGCACACGGCTGGGACAGCGCCTGCAGCTCGGCAACGGCAGCCACCACTGCCTTGTCGATACCGCGCTTCAGATCCATCGGGTTCATACCGGCGGCAACGGCTTTCAGACCTTCGTTGACGATGGCCTGAGCCAGAACGGTTGCAGTAGTGGTACCGTCACCCGCAGCATCGTTCGCCTTGGAAGCCACTTCCTTGACCATCTGGGCGCCCATGTTCTGGAACTTGTCTTCCAGCTCGATTTCGCGCGCAACAGATACACCATCTTTAGTGATGGTCGGGGCGCCGAAGGACTTGTCCAGCACCACGTTGCGGCCTTTCGGACCCAAGGTCACCTTGACGGCATCGGCCAGAATGTTGACGCCTTCCAGCATCTTGATGCGAGCTTCGTTACCAAACTTAACGTCTTTAGCAGCCATTTTTCTTCAATCCTTAAATCAATTCGGGGAAAAAGGAGGATGGATTACTCTTCGACAATCGCCAGAATGTCGGTTTCGGAGAGGATCAGGACATCCTGACCATCCAGCTTCTCGGTCTTCACACCGTAGCCTTCGTTGAAGATCACCTTGTCACCAACCTTCACGGCCAGCGCTTTGACTTCGCCATTATCCAGGATGCGACCAGTCCCCACGGCAAGCACTTCACCACGGGTGGACTTCTGGGCCGCGGTACCCGTCAATACGATACCGCCGGCAGATTTGGCTTCAGCTTCGATGCGCTTGATGATGACGCGGTCGTGCAGTGGACGAATTTTCATCGATAACTCTCCCAAAATGAGTCTCATTGTTGCTTTGAGGAATGGCCGTTCCAGGCCAAATTAGATATGTCCCTGATGTGGGGCAGAGTTGCTAACCCTTCAAGGGCAAATACAAAAAAAATTTTTTCACGTACTATAAACATCTTCGATGGTTCAGCCATGTCTGCACCCTGGTGCAAGGTCGGTTCAAGCCGCCCGTTTTCGATGCAAGAACCTTCAAAGCCAGCTGTAGAGACGAGCCCTTGACCCGCACCAACCCCATGCTGACAGCCCCTATTCCGGTCGTACTGCGCCAGATGACGGGCCCCATGATCTTCGGCATCATCGCCATTCTGGCCTTCAATCTGGTCGATACCTTTTTTATCGGTATGCTGGGCACCGAAGCACTGGCCGCCATCAGCTTTACCTTTCCCGTCACTTTTGTGGTTACCTCGCTGGCGATGGGATTGGGCGCCGGATTGTCAGCGGTGATCGGTCATACCCTGGGGCAGGGCAAACACGATGAGGCAGCCCATCTCGCCACCGACAGCCTGTTTCTGGCGGTGATCATGGTAGCCCTGCTCTCCGCGGGGGGGGCTCTCACCATCAACCCCCTGTTTACCCTGTTGGGAGCCAGTGCCGAGCTTATCTCCCTCATCCATGACTACATGCTGACCTGGTATCTCACCGTCCCCATGCTGGTGCTGCCCATGGTGGGCAATGCCGCCATCCGGGCGACCGGCGATACCAAAACCCCCAGTCTGGTGATGGCCATAGCCGGGCTGGTCAACGGGGTACTGGATCCTCTGTTGATCTTCGGTATCGGCCCCTTTCCCGAATGGGGGATCCGCGGGGCAGCCATCGCCACCTCTATCTCCTGGTTGATGGCGATGCTGGTCAGCCTCTATATCCTGCGTCATCGGGAGGGCTTGCTGCTGTGGCGCCTCTCGCCGCGGGCCCGGTTGCTGTCCCACTGGCGGGCGCTGCTCCATGTCGCCGTCCCCGCCTCTTTTACCAATATGCTCAACCCCCTGGCCAATGCAGTGCTGATGACGATCTTTGCAGGACTGGGTACCGAGGTGGTGGCCGCTTACGGCGCCGCATCGCGGGTCGAGGCGCTGCTGCTGATTGTGATGATGGCCCTCGCCTCCGTACTGGCCCCCTTCATCTCGCAAAACTGTGGCGCCGGCAATCCGGCCCGCGCCAAAGCTGCACTGCAGAGCTGCATGAGTTTTGCGTTGCTTTTCCAGCTCGCCATCTATGGCCTGACCTGGCTACTGGCGCCACTCATCGCTAACCTGTTCAGCGATCATCCACAGGTCATCCGCCTGATTATTCTCTATCTGCATCTAGTGCCGATCGGTTACGGATTTCAGGGCATGGTGATGCTGCTGGCCTCGGCACTCAATGGCGTGCGGGCATCCAGTATTTCGTTCTTGTTCAACGGATTGCGACTGTTTGGTTTTCTGTTGCCAGGAGCCTGGCTGGGGGCAAAGCTGGGGGGAGAACAGGGGATATATCTGGGGATCTTGCTGGCCAATCTGGCGGCGGGCACCCTCGCATGGTGGTATGCCCGACACCGCTTCGAGGCGTTGTGCCATCAGGGTAAACCCTGATTCAGTCACTCGCCTCGGGTTTTCGTTTCGTCGATTACTCTTTACGCTCACTCTTTGCGCTCAAATTCGCCTTCGATGGTAGTGCCGCCCTGCTTGGCGTTCCCCAGATGATCATCGGACGGTGCGTTGCCAAACGGCGATTGAGTACGCTGGAAACCGCCCATCTGCATCCGGAACTGGCTGCTGCCGATCAGCTTGTCAGCCAGTTTGTTGCGCAGCCAGGGTTGCAGCAACAGCACACCGAACATGTCGGTCACGAAACCCGGGATAATCAGCAGCAGGCCCGCCAACGCCAGCATCATGCCCCCCATCACCTCGCGGCCCGGCATCTCGCCCATCTGCATCTTTTGCTGGGCGCTGAACAGGGTCTTGATCCCTTCACTGCGCACCAGCGAGGAGCCCAATACCGCAGTCAGTATGAGCAAGCCGACAGTCGGCAGCGCCCCGATTACCGAGCCGACCTCGATCATCACGGTGAGCTCCAGCACAACCAGACCCACCAACAACAAAAACAACTTGCCCATATCCACTCCAGCACCGGTAAATTGAGAAAAAGTGGCGCCCATCCAACGATGGTCAGAGGCGATTTTGCCGCCCCGTCATCACCACTTTCTGCCCTGAATAAATGGGGGCCGTCCCCCCTTTTTCAAGTTGGTCAACTGACTCCTACGTCATCAGCAATCTAAAAAACCAGCAAAAAGTCACAAAAATATATAAAAATCATCACGATAAAAACTTCATAACATATGTGTACTTTCCTCAAAGTAATTTGAAAATGTCGCAAATTTAGTGATCCACCTCTAATAACCGATACCTCAATTGGAGTAGTATATTGATTAGTTTTTCGGGAGGTCACTCTCCCTACCGCCCCACTCGATGTGTGGTGCTTCAGGATGAGCTGTGCGCAAGGAACTCGCGACCACTCGGTGAGGATTTTTCCATTTATCTGATTTCTGAGGCATTACAATGAGCGACATCAAGAACGTCCGCATTGAAGAAGACCTGCTGGGCACCAAAGAAGTTTCCAATGATCTCTACTACGGTGTGCACACCCTGCGCGCTGTCGAGAACTTCAAGATCAGCTCTCAGAAGATTTCTGACGTTCCGGAATTTGTCCGCGGCATGGTGCTGACCAAGAAAGCTGCTGCACTGGCAAACGGCGAGCTCGGTACCATCCGTCCTGAAATTGCTGACAAGATCGTAGAAGCCTGCGACCTGATGCTGAACACAGGCAAATGCTTCGACCAGTTCCCGGTCGACGTTTACCAGGGAGGTGCCGGCACCTCCGTCAACATGAACACTAACGAAGTACTGGCCAACATCGCCTTGGAAATCATGGGTCTGGAGAAAGGCCGTTACGACGTCATCAACCCGAACGACCACGTCAACAAGTGCCAGTCCACCAACGATGCTTACCCGACCGGTTTCCGCGTTGCTGTGGTCAACAGCACTGACGTGACTCTGCATGCTCTGGAAGCACTGATCGCCGCTTTTGATGCCAAAGCAGAAGAATTCAAGAAGATCCTGAAGATGGGCCGTACCCAACTGCAAGATGCGGTTCCGATGACCCTGGGTCAGGAGTTCCACGCATTCGCCGTGACCCTGCGTGAAGAGATCAAGTCCATCAAGCGTTGTCAGGAGCTGCTGCTGGAAGTGAACCTAGGCGCGACCGCCATCGGTACCGGTCTGAACACTCCGCCCGAGTACTCTGCACTGGCCATCAAGCGTCTGGCCGAGATCACCGGTCGTGCCTATGTGCCGGCAGAAGATCTGATCGAAGCGACCTCTGACTGTGGCGCCTACGTCATGCTGCACGGCGCCATCAAGCGTCTGGCCATGAAGCTGTCCAAGATCTGTAATGACCTACGTCTGCTCTCCTCCGGCCCGCGCACCGCACTGAAAGAGATCAACCTGCCGGAAATGCAGGCGGGCTCCTCCATCATGCCGGCCAAGGTCAACCCGGTTATCCCGGAAGTGGTCAACCAATCCTGCTTCAAGGTATTCGGTAACGACATCACCATCACCTTCGCCGCCGAAGCCGGTCAGCTGCAGCTGAACGTCATGGAGCCGGTGATTGGTCAGGCGATGTTCGAATCACTGAGCCTGATGGAAAAAGCCTGTATTTCCCTGCGCGAGAAGTGCGTGGAAGGTATCACCGCCAACCCGGAAATCTGCATGAATCACGTGCTGAACTCCATCGGTATCGTGACCTACCTGAACCCCTTCATCGGCCACCACGAAGGGGATATCGTCGGCAAGATCTGTGCCCAGACCGGCAAGAACGTCCGCGAAGTCGTTCTTGAGCGCGGCCTGCTGAGCGCCGAGCAGCTGGACGAAATTCTCTCCATCGAGAACCTGATGAACCCGCAATACAAAGCCAAGCGTTTCACCCGCGAAGCTGCCGTATAAGCGAGTGTGGGCCGGGATCTTCCCGGCCCATAAAGTCAGTTCCCGATTGGTCTTTATCCCCAGCCCGATCGGGAATTGGCTTTTTGCCAAATAAAAACCAAAAAACTAAAAAATGGAGTTATCGCTATGATTGGAATCGAGTTACTTGTCGTGCTCGCCGCTATCTATCTGGGGGCCCGGATAGGCAGCATCGGCATCGGCTTTGCCGGTGGTCTGGGGGTACTGG
Source organism: Aeromonas sp. 602200 (assembly GCF_049173895.1). NCBI lineage: Bacteria > Pseudomonadati > Pseudomonadota > Gammaproteobacteria > Aeromonadales > Aeromonadaceae > Aeromonas > Aeromonas sp. 602200. Next base: position 201,971 of record NZ_JAAKSL010000006.1, on the reverse strand, counting down.
TATTGACGTGGGGTCTGGGCATGCCCATCCCGAGCGATCAACTGGTCAGCTACATCCCTTGGGATGTGATCATGATCATCGCGTCCGTCATCTGCGCCATCGCCTGTATGCAACTGGCTGGCGGGATGGACTATCTGGTCTTCCTAGCAGAAAAAGCGCTGCGCAAGAACCCCAAATACATCACCTTCGCCGCCCCGGTGGTCACCTACCTGATGACCATGCTGGCCGGTACCGGTCATACCGCCTTCTCCACCCTGCCGGTGATCGCTGAAGTGGCCAAAGAGCAAGGGATCCGCCCATCCCGTCCGCTCTCCATCGCAGTTGTCGCCTCCCAGATCGCCATCACAGCCTCCCCGATCTCTGCCGCTGTGGTTGCCTTCTCCGGCATGCTCGAGCCATTTGGTGTTGATTATCTGACCCTGCTGGCCATCTGCATCCCCTCTACCTTCCTGGCCTGTATCCTGGGCGCCTTCATTGCCAACATGATGGGCAAGCCGCTGGAGCAGGACGAAGTCTATCTGGAGCGTAAAGCTAAGGGCCTGATCAAACTGCGTGGTACTACCAAGCTCGAGATCAAACCGTACGCCAAGCTGTCGGTCTGGATCTTCATCGCCGCCATCGTTGCTGTCATGGCTTATGCCACTGCCATCTCCGGTAAAGTAGGCCTGATCACCAACCCGCCGATCCCCCGTGACGGTGCCATCATGGGCATCATGCTGGCCGCGGCCACCATCATGACCCTGGTGTGCAAACTGGACGCCACCCAGGTCACCAACATGCCGACCTTCAAGTCCGGTATGTCCGCCTGTATCTGCGTACTGGGTGTGGCCTGGCTGGGTAACGTCTTCGTGAAAGGCAACATGGACACCATCCAGCTGATCGCTGGCGACCTGCTGAACCAATACTCCTGGCTGCTGGCCGTGGTGCTGTTCTTCGCTGCCATGCTGCTCTACTCACAGGGTGCAACCACCAAAGCACTGATGCCTGCCGCACTGGCACTGGGTGTCAGCCCGCTGACTGCGATTGCCTCTTTCGCAGCCGTGAGCGCCCTGTTCGTACTGCCGACCTACCCGACCCTGCTGGCTGCGGTAGAGATGGACGACACCGGCTCCACCCGTATCGGTAAAGCGGTCTTCAACCACCCCTTCTTCGTACCGGGCACCGCCACCATCGCCATCGCCGTGGCTCTGGGCTTCTTCTTCGGCGGCATCCTGTTGTAATCCTATCGCCTGCCGATGACCAAACAAAAATCCCCGCCAGTTGGCGGGGGTTTTTTTATCTCTTTACTCTGTACTTGGCTTGGCTGTCTGGCAGCGAGAGACCTGACGTATTATCCGGATGGCTCAACCACGGCGACAGCAGACACCACAACAGCGTGCCAGCGGCGCTATAACCACCGCGGCCGGATTGCCGGAGCGATAGGCCACCATGGTACTCAGCACCACGCCAGAAGGCGGGAGCCTTCGGATCAGACCGGATCCAGGGTATCCAGCGGCCAGCGCGGCACGGCTTTGACCACCAGCGGTTCGAACACGCCCGCTTTCAGGCGCTGCATACCGGCGTAAGCGATCATGGCGCCGTTATCAGTGCAATATTCAGTGCGCGGATAGAACACCTCGCCCTTGAGGCTCTCCATCAGCTCCGCCAGCTGGGCACGCAGATGACGGTTGGCACTGACGCCACCGGCGACCACCAGACGCGTGAGACCGGTCTCTTTCAAGGCACGACGGCACTTGATGGCCAGAGTATCGACCACCGCATCTTCAAACGCCCGAGCGATATCGGCACGGGTCTGCTCATCATCACCATTGGCGGAGATGGTGTTGGCGGTGAAGGTCTTGAGGCCGGAGAAGCTCATGTCGAGCCCTGGGCGATCAGTCATGGGACGGGGGAAGTGGAAACGTCCGGTGGTGCCCTTCTCGGCCAGACGGGAGAGCAGCGGGCCGCCCGGATAATCCAGCCCCATCAGCTTGGCGGTCTTGTCGAACGCCTCGCCAGCGGCATCATCGATGGATTCCCCCAACAGCTGATAGCTGCCGATGCCGTCAACCCGCACCAGCATGGAGTGACCACCGGAGACCAGCAGCGCCACGAAGGGAAACTCGGGGGCTTTCTCTTCCAGCATGGGGGCCAGCAAGTGCCCTTCCATATGGTGGACGGCGATAGCAGGCTTGTTCCATGCCATCGCCAGCGAACGACCAATAGTGGCGCCCACCAGAATGGCGCCTACCAGACCAGGACCCGCGGTATACGCGATGCCGTCGATGTCATCTTTGCCCAGTCCCGCCTCTTGCAATGCGGCCTGGATCAACGGGATCGTCTTGCGAACATGATCCCGGCTGGCGAGCTCGGGGACGACGCCACCGTAGTCCGCATGCAGCTTGACCTGGCTGTATAACTGATGGGAAAGGATCCCTTTTTGATCGTCGAAGATCGCGATCCCGGTTTCGTCACAGGATGTCTCTATGCCCAATACACGCATTGCTAAAAATTTTCACTGCTAAAATGAGACGGCTATGGTAACCTTCGCGGGTTTTTTAAACCAGAGCGATCTCTGCGGGTTTACTTTCATTCCCTGTCCAGAGTATAATTTCGCACCATTTTAAGACATGCTGATCGATTGAAGGTCAGCTAACAATTTATCACTGAGGTGAAAGGCACATGCCAGTAATCAAAGTCCGTGAAAATGAGCCGTTTGACGTTGCTCTGCGTCGCTTCAAGCGTTCTTGCGAAAAAGCCGGTATCCTGTCCGAAGTTCGTAGCCGTGAGTTCTACGAGAAGCCGACTACCATTCGTAAGCGCGCCAAAGCGTCTGCTGTCAAGCGTCACGCCAAGAAGCTGTCTCGCGAAAACGCACGTCGTATCCGCCTGTACTAATCAAGGGATCATGCCGTGTCTCTGAAGGATCAACTCAAGGATCAGCAAAAGCTCGCCATGCTTGCCAAAGACAAGCCGCGGTTGGGCGCTATCCGATTGTTGATGGCAGAAATCAAGCAGCGTGAAGTCGATACCCGTGTCGAGCTCAATGATGAGGATATCCTCGCTGTCGTGACCAAGATGGTCAAACAGCGCCGCGATTCCATCAGCCAATTTGAAGCTGCCGGTCGCCAGGATCTAGCCGACAAAGAGTCCGCCGAGATCGTTGTGCTGCAGGAGTTCCTGCCACAACAACTGACCGCAGACGAAATTGCCGCCCTGATCGAGCAAGCCATCGCCGAGAGCGGTGCTGCCGTCATGGCTGACATGGGTAAAGTCATGGCTGTCTTGAAGCCAAAAATTCAGGGGCGTGCCGATGTCGGCGCCGTCAGTGCTCAGGTGAAAACCCGCTTGGCGTAACAGGCAAACTCTTGTTTGGTCGAAGAAGCCGTGCTTCCTTGTGAATGCGCGGCTTTTTTATTTTCTATCGCAGTGAAACAGGACGGTTATGGCAGGCAGGATCCCCCAATCCTTTATCGACGATCTGCTCGTACGCACAGACATAGTCGAGCTGATCGACTCGCGAGTGCGGCTGAAAAAAGCCGGTAAGAACTACCAGGCTTGCTGCCCTTTTCATAACGAAAAAAGCCCCTCTTTTACCGTTAGCCAGGAGAAGCAGTTCTACCACTGTTTCGGTTGTGGCGCCCACGGCAACGCCATCGGCTTTGTCATGGAGTACGACGGTCTCGAATTTCCCGATGCCATCGAAGAGCTCGCCAGCATGCAGGGCATGCAGGTACCTCGCGAGCAGAGCATCGGCGGCTCGGCCAATAGTCAGCCCGCTGTTAGCAAGGATCTGTTCGAGCTGATGAACCAGATCGCCCGCTTCTACGAGAACAATCTCAAGAGTGCTCCCCACGCGGTGGAGTACCTCAAAGGGCGCGGTCTGACCGGCGAAGTAGTCAAGCGCTTCAACATCGGTTATGCCCCAAGTGACTGGGATCAGGTACGCCGCCGCTTCGGCGCCAGCCGAGATCACGAACAGCTGCTTATCTCGGGCGGCATGCTGATCACCCGTGACAATGGCCCGGGCAGCTATGACCGTTTCCGCGATCGCATCATGTTCCCAATCCGCGACAAGCGAGGCCGAGTCATCGGTTTCGGTGGCCGGGTGCTGGGTGATGGCACCCCCAAGTACCTGAACTCGCCGGAAACCCCCATCTTCCATAAAGGGCGGGAGCTGTTCGGTCTCTACGAGGTGAAGCAAGCACACAAGGACCCGCGCAGGATCCTGGTGGTGGAAGGATACATGGATGTGGTGGCACTCGGTCAGTACGACATCGACTACGCGGTGGCGGCACTGGGTACTGCAACGACCAGCGACCATATCCACACCCTGTTTCGCACCACCGCCGAGGTAGTCTGCTGCTACGACGGTGACAACGCCGGTCGTGAAGCCGCCTGGCGCGCGCTGGATAATGCCCTCCCTCATCTGCAGGATGGCCGCGAGCTTAAGTTCGTGTTCCTGCCCGATGGCGAGGATCCCGACTCGCTGGTTCGTCAGATCGGCAAGGAGGGCTTTGAAGCCCTGCTCGATGAAGCCCAACCGTTCGCCGACTTCATGTTCGAGCGTCTCGGTCGCGATGCGGCGCTCTCCGGTGAGGCGGGCAAGTTCGAAGTAGCCAACAAGGCTGCCGAGCTTATTCGCCGCGTACCGGAAGGGTTTACCCGCGAAGGGCTGATCACCCGCCTCTCCAGCATGATGCGCTGGGGCGAGAACAAGCAGCGCATCGCCGAGCTTTTTGCCCGCAACAGTCAGCCCAAGGCCGAGGTCAACAAACCCAAGGCAGCCAAGCTGACGCCACTGCGGCGTGCGCTGGCACTGATGGTGCAATATCCGACAGTAACAGCTGAGCTTCCCCCCATGCCGGAATTGGCCGGGCTACGCGTACAGGGCATCAAGTTCCTGCTGCAACTGCACCAGCAGATCCTGGCACAGCCCGGTATCACAACCGGTATCCTGCTGGAACACTGGCGTGGTACCAAGGAGGGAGAGATCCTTGCTCAGCTGGCCATGCACGACCTGTTCGAGGAGATCAAACTCGATCAGGAGCCGGATATTCTGGGAGAATTGCAGGACACCTTCGTCGGCTTCATCAACCAGTTTCTGAAACAGCGGATCGAAGAATTGCAGGCCAAAGTGGCTCAGGAAGGACTAAGCTCCGAAGAAACCCAAGAGCTGATGATGCTGATAAGAGAGGTGCAAATTGAGAAAAGAAATGAGAGTGGGGCTTGATATTTGAGTGATTAGTCCCAATATGGATAGCGTTGCCCGAATCGACGGGATGAAAAGCAAAAATTTTATAACCGCCTGGCCCCGACAATACTGCGGGCAGGGGTTTCTCATGACCGACGCCGCAACCAGACATAGCATGTCTGGCGGTTTTCTATTAGAATTGGCTATTTGCGCAGCAGCGCACTGTACGCGCAACCTAGCAACACCAACCGGATGAGTTCTATGGAGCAAACCCCGCAGTCTCAGCTTAAACTCCTCGTTGCCAAAGGTAAAGAACAGGGCTACCTGACCTATGCCGAGGTGAACGATCACCTCCCGCAAGACATTGTCGATTCAGACCAGATCGAAGACATCATTCAGATGATCAACGATATGGGCATTCAAGTGGTTGAAAACGCTCCGGATGCCGATGACCTTATCATGGCTGAAGGTGGTACCGCCGATGAGGACGCTGCCGAAGCAGCGGCCCAGGCTCTGGCATCTGTTGAATCTGAGATTGGTCGCACGACCGATCCCGTCCGCATGTACATGCGGGAAATGGGTACCGTCGAACTGCTGACCCGTGAAGGCGAAATCGACATCGCCAAGCGGATCGAAGACGGTATCAACCAGGTACAAAGCTCCGTAGCCGAGTACCCTGAAGCAATTACTTACCTGCTCGAACAATACGACAAGTACGAAGCCGAGCAGCTGCGTCTCTCTGACATCATCTCTGGCTTTATTGACCCGAACGAAACCGAAGACATGGCGCCTACCGCCACGCATATCGGTTCCGAGCTCGGCGAAGACGATCTGGCCGACGAAGATGAAGAGGACGAAGAAGACGAAGACGAAGATGGCGACAGCTCTGACGACGACGGTGACGGTGGTCCGGATCCGGAAGTCGCTCGCGAGAAGTTTGGCGAACTGCGTGCCCAGTATGAAGTGACCCGCCTCTCCATTCAGAAGAATGGTCGCGCGCACGAAGATACCCAGGCCGCCATCGCCCAGCTGGCCGATGTATTCCGTCAATTCCGCCTGATGCCCAAGCAGTTCGATCGCCTGGTTAACAACATGCGTGAAATGATGGAGCGCGTCCGCGTGCAGGAACGCATCATCATGAAGCTCTGCGTTGAGCAGGCCAAGATGCCGAAGAAAACCTTCGTCGCGGCCTTCACCAACAACGAGTGTGAAACTGCCTGGTTCGAATACCAGAAGCAGGCTGGCAAAGCCTGGTCTCCCCGTCTGGTTGAAATGGACGAGGATATTCAGCGCGCCATCGGCAAGCTGCAGCAGATTGAAGAAGAGACCGGTCTGTCGATTGCCCAGATCAAGGATATCAACCGTCGCATGAGCATCGGTGAGGCCAAAGCCCGCCGTGCGAAGAAAGAGATGGTTGAGGCCAACTTGCGTCTGGTTATCTCTATCGCCAAGAAGTACACCAACCGCGGTCTGCAGTTCCTCGATCTCATCCAGGAAGGCAACATCGGTCTGATGAAGGCGGTAGACAAGTTTGAATACCGTCGTGGCTACAAGTTCTCGACCTATGCAACCTGGTGGATCCGTCAGGCCATTACCCGCTCCATCGCGGATCAGGCCCGTACCATCCGTATCCCGGTACACATGATCGAGACCATCAACAAGCTCAACCGTATCTCCCGTCAGATGCTGCAGGAGATGGGTCGCGAACCGAATCCGGAAGAGCTGGCCATGCGCATGGGCATGCCGGAAGACAAGATCCGCAAGGTACTGAAGATCGCCAAAGAGCCTATCTCCATGGAGACGCCCATCGGTGATGATGAAGATTCCCACTTGGGCGACTTCATCGAAGATACCACCCTGGCTCTGCCAGCGGATGCGGCGACCAGCGAAAGCCTGCGCAACGCCACCCGCGAAGTGCTGGCTGGCCTGACCGCCCGCGAAGCCAAGGTGCTGCGGATGCGTTTCGGTATCGACATGAACACTGACCACACCCTAGAGGAAGTGGGCAAGCAGTTCGACGTTACCCGTGAGCGTATTCGTCAGATCGAAGCCAAGGCACTGCGCAAACTGCGCCACCCGAGCCGCTCGGAAGTGCTGCGCAGCTTCCTGGACGAATAGTCCTGACCCTGTGTCAAACTGCTCTGCCAAAGCCCCGCCATGCGGGGCTTTGTTTTGTCTGGCATTTACCCTTGCGACCCGCTTTGCCCCCTCTATCGACCTGGACAATTAGTCGCCAAGTGGTTGATATGCCTATAGACTGCCCTTTCCTCTTCCCCTATAATCCACGCCGCTAAACGCACAATTTGGCCCCTTAGCTCAGTTGGTCAGAGCAGTCGACTCATAATCGATTGGTCGTGGGTTCAAGTCCCCCAGGGGCCACCAAATTAGAAAAGGCCGCTCATCATGAGCGGCCTTTTTGCATCTGCTGATCGGGCAATGTCCCGTGATAAGCTCGAGGAGGTCATAGAAAAGACCCGCCATGGGCGGGTCTGGGCAGGGTCCGGATCAGGCGCCTCACTCAGAGACAAGGAGCCTAATGCTGAGCCTCAGGTTTACTCGTTGCTGCCGCTCTGGATGGATGAGCGACGCCCGGCGGGTAGCATCCGGGTAACCAGATTGCTGCGCTGACGCCAGGAGGTGAAGACGATGGCCAGCAGGTGCAGACCAATCAGTCCCTGCAGCGCCACCACGCACCACTCATGCCACTCGTCAGCCCCCAGTTCAAATCCCGTCTCGGTATTTTGAAACCAGCCGCTGCCAGCAGTGGCCAGCACAACCAGCCAGAGCGCCCACACGGCCAGCTTGCCGCTGCCGTGATGACCCGGTGCCGGAGGCTGCCGCTCACGCATCTCGCGCGCTTGCTGGCGAAAATCCTCACCACTGGGGATGAGGGCACCAAGGCGAGCGTAGCCACGGGCGAAAGTGAGCCCCCAGAGCAGACGCAAGGAGACCAGCCCAATGGCACCGTAACCCAGCCACTCGTGCCACTCCTCGCCCGCTTCGTTAACCCAGAGGTTGCCGATGCAGACTGCCGCCAAACCCCAATGGGTCAGACGAACCAGCGGATCCCAGCGAAAGGGCTCACCCTTTTTGCTTGGCATATTTGTGGTACTCCTTCTTCAGGTCGTTGACCTTGGCCAGATGTTCGCGCGCCTTGGCCTCATCACCCGCCTTGAGTGCGGCCAGGCTGGCGTCCAGCTCGGTCTGTACCTCGTTCATTCCTTCAAGGAATTTCTCTTTCTTGGCAGCCGGCATGTTCTTCTGCTTGGCCACATCCAGCTGGGCCTTCATCTCGTTGATGTGCTTCTCCATGGTGGCTGCATCATCAGCCTTGACGGCCTGCTTGTAGTTGAAGCCAATCTTCTTCATTGGCTGTTCCAGATCACCCGCCACTGCAGGCAGGGTCATCAGGCCAAACATCAGGGGCAGCAGCAGGGGGCGGACGGTTTTCAACATGGGATTTCCTTATATAACGACATGCTCGAATTGTTAGGGGTACTTATGAATCCAAACAAGAATTCATCACCAGCATGATGCCATGACTCATGGTGAAACGTTTGTGAAAAATGCTGTTTTTTGTGGCAAATAGTGGCGGATATGCCGCGCTTGTTTGCGCTTGGTAACTGATTGAACGCAGGTGACACGCACCATGGGGATGGTTGAAAGCGGTAAACAGCGACAAAAAACCCCGCCGTAGCGGGGTCTGAATCAGCTGGCCAATGGCTTGCGTCAGTTACTCCTGTTCGCGAGCAATGGCGCGCCAGCCGATATCCTTGCGGTAGAAGACGCCATCCCACTTGATGCGGCCAGCGAGCTGATAGGCACGCTGCTGGGCTTCTGCAACGGTGTGGCCGAGGGCGGTGGCGCACAGTACACGACCGCCAGCAGTCAGGCTGGTATCGCCCTCCAGGCGGGTACCGGCATGGAACACCTTCTCACCCGCCACTTCATCCACCGGCAAGCCGCTGATGGGGTGATTGGTACTGTAATCGCCGGGATAGCCTCCCGCCGCCAACACCACGCCGATGGCGGCGCGGGGATCATAGATGGCCTCTTTCTGATCCAGCTTGCCTGCGCAAGCGGCCAGGCAGAGCTCCACCAGATCGGATTGCATCCGCAGCATGATGGGCTGGGTCTCGGGATCGCCAAAGCGGCAGTTGAACTCGATCACCTTGGGATTGCCTGCACCGTCGATCATCAGACCGGCGTAGAGGAAACCGGTGTAGACGTTGCCCTCGGCCGCCATGCCTCGCACAGTCGGCATGATCACCTGCTCCATCACGCGTCGATGTACCTCGGCGGTCACTACCGGCGCCGGGGAGTAAGCCCCCATGCCGCCGGTGTTGAGGCCGGTATCACCGTCGCCAACCCGCTTGTGATCCTGACTGGTGGCCATCGGCAGCACGTGCTCGCCATCGACCATGACGATGAAGCTCGCCTCTTCCCCCTCCAGAAACTCCTCAATCACCACACGGGAGCCCGCTTCGCCAAAGGCATTGCCGGAGAGCATGTCGCGCACCGCGTCTTCCGCTTCCTGCAAGGTCATGGCGACAATCACCCCCTTGCCTGCCGCCAGACCATCGGCCTTGATGACGATGGGGGCACCCTTCTCGCGCAAGTAGGCGAGCGCAGGCTCCACTTCGGTGAAGTTCTGGTACTCGGCGGTCGGAATGGCGTGACGGGCCAGGAAATCCTTGGTGAAAGCCTTGGAGCCTTCCAGCTGGGCAGCGGCAGCGGTCGGGCCAAAGATCGGCTGACCGGCGGCGCGGAAGGCATCCACCACCCCTTTCACCAGCGGCGCTTCCGGCCCGACGATGGTGAGGCCGACCTGCTTCTCTTTGGCAAAGGCCAGCAGCCCTTCGATATCGGTCGCCTCGATGGCGACGTTCTCGACCCCCGGCTCAAGCTGGGTGCCTGCGTTGCCCGGCGCCACAAAAACGTGACGTACCAGTGGGGAGTGTTTGGCCTTCCAAGCCAGAGCGTGTTCGCGGCCACCGTTGCCAATGATCAGTACTTTCATCGTATCGCTCGCTTCTATTTGTGGTCACTGGACGGCCTCTCTGGCCGTCAGTCTGTGGAAATAGTCAGTTGAAAAGAGACAACAGAAGGGCCGCCATCGGCAGCCCCTGACCCATCAATGACGGAAATGGCGCATGTTGGTGAACACCATGCACATGCCGTGCTCGTCGGCGGCATCGATCACCTCCTGATCGCGCATCGAGCCACCCGGCTGGATCACGCAGGAGATACCGGCCTGCGCGGCAGCATCGATACCGTCGCGGAACGGGAAGAAGGCATCGGAGGCCATCACGGAGCCCGCCACGGTCAGCCCTTCGTCCGCAGCCTTGATACCGGCGATTTTGGCCGAATAAACACGGCTCATCTGGCCTGCGCCGACGCCGATGGTCTGGCCATCTTTGGCGTAGACGATGGCGTTGGATTTGACGAACTTGGCCACTTTCCAGCAGAACAGCAGATCTTGCAGCTCGGCCTCGGTCGGCTGACGCTTGCTGACCACGGTCAGGTCACCCAAAGTCACCATGCCGAGATCCCGCTCCTGTACCAGCAGGCCCCCGTTGACGCGCTTGAGGTCAAACCCTTGCGCCGGAGCCGTCCACTGACCGCATTCGAGCAGACGCACGTTCTGCTTGGCGGCGACCGCATCGCGGGCCTCCTGGCTGACGCTCGGGGCGATGATCACTTCGACAAACTGGCGGGCAACGATGGCAGCGGCAGTGGCGCCATCCAGCTCACGGTTAAAGGCGATGATGCCGCCGAAGGCAGAGGTGGGGTCGGTCTGGTAAGCGCGATCGTAGGCACTCAGCAGGTCGTTACCGATGGCCACACCGCAGGGGTTGGCATGCTTGACGATGACGCAGGCTGGCTCGTCGAACTCCTTCACACACTCCAGCGCAGCATCGGTATCAGCGATGTTGTTGTAGGAGAGCGCCTTGCCCTGCAACTGGGTAGCGCTGGAGACAGAACCCGGCGCGGCATGCTCCTCGGCATAGAAAGCTGCAGCCTGATGGCTGTTTTCGCCGTAACGCATGTCCTGCTTCTTGATGAACTGGCTGTTGAAGGTGCGCGGGAAGCGGGACTCCTCGTCACCCTCCTTGTTGTCACCGTAGGAAGGAACCATGGTGCCGAAGTAGTTGGCGATCATGCCATCGTAGGCGGCGGTGTGCTCGAAGGCGGCGATGGCCAGATCGAAACGGGTCGCCAGTTTCAGGCTGTTGCCGTTGGCATCCATTTCGCGAATAACCCGATCATAGTCGGCAGCTTTGACGACGATAGCGACATCTTTATGGTTTTTGGCGGCAGATCGCACCATGGTCGGGCCGCCGATGTCGATGTTCTCGACCGCATCGGCCAGGGTGCAGCCTACTTTGGCCACGGTGGCGGCGAAGGGGTAAAGGTTGACGACGACCATGTCGATGGGGGAGATAGCGTGCTGAGCCATGATGGCGCCATCCTGATCCCGACGACCGAGGATGCCGCCATGAACCTTGGGATGCAGGGTCTTGACCCGGCCATCCATCATTTCAGGGAAACCCGTGTAGTCGGAGACCTCGGTCACCGGCAGACCCGCCTCGCCAAGCAGCTTGGCGGTACCGCCCGTGGAGAGCAGGGCAACACCACGCTCGTTGAGTGCCTTGGCAAATTCCAGAATGCCAGTTTTGTCAGACACACTCAGCAGTGCACGGCGAATGGGTCGAGCTTGTTCCATCACACTATCGTCCTCAACATAACGGGGACCGTTCCATGGGAGGCGAGGCTCAACACAGAGAGTCCCCAAATAAATGGAAGTGGGGGATTTCGCAAACCACTCTCGCCCCGACATCCGGCAAAAGCGTTTTAGGAAATGCCCGCTTGGTGCGGCGCTCTGTTATGGGCGCGTATTCTACACAAAAAATGTGACCTGTGGTGGATTTTTTGAAACAGCAAAGCCTTATTTGGCGCGGCATTAAACGTTTTCCACTTGATTTTATCGAAACGTTTGCACTTTCAGTGTTTTATGGGAAAAAGGGTCGCCAGGAGATGTTTATCTGCCCCTTTTATGCCCTTGGCTGGCAATCCATGGGCAAAGGGGTGATAGTGGATTCCTGTTTTTGTTGCGGCATACATTCAAGGGGAGAGAGAGCATGTATCGGATCGGTGAACTGGCCAAGGCGTGCGGGGTCAAGGCAGATACCCTGCGTTTTTACGAGAAGAATGGGCTTATCTCACCGGGGATCCGCAACGAATCCGGCTACCGCCTCTACAGTGAACAGGACAAGCGGCGGCTGGAGTTCATCATTCGCGCCAAGTCGGTGGGATTCTCGCTGGCCGATATCGGCGAGCTGCTCGACCTCGATACCAACAAGGCCAAAGTCACCTGTCAGGAGGTGAAAGCGGTGGCCGACACCAAGCTGGCCCAGGTGGAGCAGAAGATCATCGAACTGACCCGCTTTCGCGACAACCTGCGCGAGCTCTCCAATATCTGCTGCGGCGGCCCCCGCTCGGCGGAGCACTGCGCCATCCTCGAGACGCTGGAATCTGGCACCCCGGCCCATCACGAGCATCACAGCCACGACCAGCATGACCCGGTTCATGGCTGACATGGTATGCCTGACTGAGCGTGCCTGGCTCAGAGTGACTGACTCGGCGCGCCAGACGCATTGCTCCGGCGGCGATTTGGTGACAAAATCGCCGCGTTTTTAACCGGTGCAAGTGCATCCGGTTGCCGGGCGCTAGCCTGAACAGACGCCCGCAGCGAAAACAGCCATCCAGACACAAGAATCAACACACCAAGAGAAAAGAAGAGGAGCCATCATGGCCAAAATTCGGGTCGACCAACCCGCCCTCCCCCGTGAGGAAAATGCGCAAGGGGGCAACTATGCCCATCAGCGCGGCGAAATAAAGGATAACCATCTGCACGCCCTGCTCTGTGATCCCCTGTTTCGCAGCCGGGTCGAGCGCAACAAGAAGGGCAAGGGGAGTTACCAGCGCAAGGCCAAATTCGGCAAGCGGTGGGAGCCCGGCCAACAGCAGATGATCCGCGTCTGCTGCTGAGCGGGTTTCTACCGACCATAAACAATCAGGGCGCCATTGGCGCCCTGATTGTTTTGACAGAAGAAGCGATTTGGCAACGCCAACTCACAGCCTCAACAGGCCGCTCACTCATCCATAAAGAGTTCGAGCAACACGTTGAGATAGCGATGGCCGAGAGAAGTGAGCTGCCAGCTATCCCCCAGCTCCTCGATCAGCTCCTTGCTTTGGGCGATGGCGAGCACTGTCTCTACCCTTTCCAGCGGCAGGCCGGTATAGGCCTCGAACTCCGCCTTGGGGGCCGGTTCAAACAGGCGGAAGCGGTTCATAAAGTATTCGAGCGGCAGATCGTCTGCCGTCACCTGCCACTGCTCGTCCAGATAGGGGCGACTCTTGTCCAGATACCCTTTCGGATGCTTCACCTTGGCGGTGCGCAGGATCTGTTGGTTCGCGAGATCAGTCACCTTGCCATGGGCGCCACAGCCGATCCCCAGATAGTCGCCAAAGCGCCAGTAGTTGAGGTTGTGATGGCACTGGTAGTCCTCTTTGGCATAAGCCGAGATCTCGTACTGGCGATAACCGCTGGCGGTGAGCATGGCGTGGCCCTGCTCATAGATGTCCCACAGGGTGTCATCTTCCGGCAGTGTGGGCGGCTTGGAGGCAAACGCCGTGTTCGGCTCTATGGTGAGCTGATACCAGGAGAGGTGCGGCGGGGCGCAGTCGATCGCCTGCTGCAGGTCATAAAGGGCGTCATCCAGACTCTGATCCGGCAGACCGTGCATCAGATCCAGATTGAAGGTAGGCAACTTGATGGCGTGGGCCAGTGCGGCGGCTTTGCGCGCCTCTTCCGGGCCGTGAATGCGGCCGAGGCGGGTCAGTTTCTCCTGCTGAAAGCTCTGCACCCCGATGGAGATACGGTTGATGCCGGCGCGCTGGAAACCGGCGAACTTGTCCGCCTCCACCGTGCCCGGGTTGGCCTCCATGGTGATCTCGCAATCAGCGGAGAGCGGAATGCGGGCCCGCACCCCGTCCAGCAAGGTTTGCATCGCCTCCACCGTCAGCAGGCTGGGGGTGCCGCCGCCGATAAAGATGGAGGAGAGCGGCCGCCCTTGCGCCCACTTCAGATCCTGATCCAGATCCTCCAGCAGGGCGGCGACATATTCTAGGTGAGGCAACTCCCCCTTCTGGGCATGGGAGTTGAAGTCACAGTAAGGGCACTTCTGGACGCACCAGGGCACATGAATATAGAGAGAGAGCGGCGGCAGTTGCAGCATGGGGCTTCCAATAAAACGGGGGCTCAAGGCCCCCATTGTAGATGACTATGTGTAATTGACCGTGTGTAACCGACAAGGTGACGAAGTGACTCAGTGCGCCGCAGCCAGCGCCGCTTTGAGCTTGGCCAGCGCCTGACCACGATGACTGAGCTGGTTTTTCAGCTCGGCGGGCATCTGGGCGGCGGTGCAGTCGTGATCCGGCACGAAGAATACCGGGTCATAGCCAAAGCCATGTTGACCGCGCGGCTCGTCGATGATCATCCCTTCCCAGCTCGCCTGACAGATGATGGGGGTGGGATCGTCGGCGTGGCGCATATAGACCAGCACACACCAGAAGCGGGCACTTTTCAGGTACTCAGGGGCACCTTGTAGCTCGCCGAGCAGCTTCTCGATGTTGGCCTTGTCACCGGCACCCACACCGGCAAAGCGGGCGGAGTAGACGCCGGGGCGCCCTTGCAGCAGATCGACTTCCAGTCCGGAGTCATCGGCCACGGCGGGCAGACCGGTAATGCGGGCGGCGTGGCGGGCCTTGATGATGGCATTCTCGACGAAGGTGGTGCCGGTCTCATCGGCATCGGAGACCGCAAACTCGCTCTGTGGGATCACCTGGATCTTCATATCGGCCAGCATGGCGGCCAATTCCTTCACCTTTTTCTGGTTACCTGTTGCCAGGACAAGCTTGTTCATCGAGCACCTCCGCAAAAATAATCTGCGCATTCTATGCGGCGCAAGCGTTTAGTAAAAGCGTCAATTACACCCGCTGTGATGGGGTTGCGGGGGATTTGCCGCCATCGAATAACCAGCTTTTTAATACATGTTTCCATAATGGAATAACCAAAGTGATTAAATACCATTTCTATTCATTACTGTGAGTCAGTAGACTCGCGCCCCAATTCATTAACCTGGCTGACTAAAGAGGTGACAGATGCCATTGATACTTTTACTCGTACTACTGGTGCTGTTCAGCCCGTTGGCCATCGACATCTACCTGCCCGCCATTCCGCAGATGGCTGAACAGCTCGGGGCGGAAGTGACCCTGATGCAGGGCACCATCACCTGGTTCCTGTTCAGCATGGGGCTGGGACAACTGTTGGTCGGTCCGCTGGCCGACCGTTATGGCCGCAAACCGGTTGCTCTGGGCGGCGTACTGCTCTACGGTCTGAGCGCGCTGGGCGCAGGGTTTGCCGCCAGCCTCGGCGAGTTGATGCTGGCGCGAGTACTGCAGGGCTTTGGCGCCTGCGCCACATCGGTCGCCGCCTTCTCGGTGGTGCGTGACAGCTATGGCCCGAAAAAGAGCGGCCAGATGATCTCCTATCTCAATGGCGCCATCTGCTTTATCCCGGCCCTCGCCCCCCTGCTCGGTGGCTGGCTCACCGCCAAGGCGGGCTGGTCGGCCAACTTCTGGTTTATGGCCGGTTATGCGCTCATCGTCGGCAGCTGGCTGCTGTGGCGGATGCCGGAAACCCGCCCTGAGGAGACCCGCAGCGAAGGGGCCCTCATCAGCTGGTCGCGCTACAGCCCGGTACTACGCTCCCCCGGCTTCCTGTTCAACGCGGCGCTGTGCATGCTGGCGATGGCGGTGATCCTCGCCTATGTCACCGCTGCGCCGGTACAACTGATGGTGAAGCTGGGACTGGATATGAGCGGCTTTAGCTACTGGTTTACCGCCAACGCCGCGCTCAACATTCTGGCCTGTTTCATGGCCCCACGCTTTATTGCCAAAGTGGGGCCAAGACGCACCCTGCGTATCGGCCTGCTGGTATTGATGCTCTCGGCCATAAGCCTCACTCTGGCGATGCACATCGAACATCCGCTGGCAATGATGGGACCGGTATTCCTCTCCAGCATCGGCTTTGCCATGATCCTAGGTTCGGCCGCCGGGATGGCACTGGCACCATTCGGCCACTGCGCCGGTACCGCCGCCGCCCTGCTCGGCCTGTTCCAGATGAGCGGCTCTGGTGCTCTGGTCGGCCTGACCGGCGCCCTGATGCACGACCCGCTCAGCCAGCTGGCACTGCATATGTGGCTGCTGTTGCCACCGCTGGTGATGCTGATGACACGCCGCGGACGCCGCTTGTGTTTGCAATAAATCCTGTGCTCTGATGCACACTCCGGGGGCCATCGGCCCCCTTCTTGTTTGTCACTCGACGTCAGCGGAGAACCCCGATGAGCCACTCTCTCAACGCCGCCCTGGTGGGCTATGGCTTTGCAGGCAAAACCTTCCACGCCCCCTTCCTCTCCACCACGCCCGGTCTGTCCCTGAGCTGGGTGGTGAGCCGCGATGCTGCCAAGGTGCAAGCCGATCTGCCCGGCTGCCGGGTCGGTTCGCTGGAACAGGTGCTGGCCGATGGCTCGGTCGATCTGGTAGTGATCGCCACCCCCAACGATACCCATGCCCCCCTCGCCCGTCAGGCGCTGCTGGCAGGCAAACATGTGGTGATCGACAAGCCGTTTGCACTGGATCTGGCCGAAGCGGCAGAGCTGGTCGAGCTGGCCGAAAAGCAGCAGCGACTGCTCAGCATCTTCCACAACCGCCGTTGGGACGGGGATTTTCTCACCGTGCGCCGTTTGATTGCCGAGGGGACGCTGGGGCAGATCGCCCAGTTCGAGTCGCACTTCGATCGCTATCGCCCCGAGGTTCGCCAGCGCTGGCGCGAAGCGGGTGGCCCGGGTTCCGGCCTCTGGTTCGATCTCGGCCCCCATGTGCTGGATCAGGCGCTACAGCTCTTCGGCCAACCGGACTGGCTACAGGCAGACCTTGCCGGACAGCGCCCCGGCGCCCTGGCTGATGACTACTTCCATGTGGTGCTGGGCTATGGTGAACGGTCTGGCGAGATGCGAGTGATCCTGCATGGCAGCTGTCTGGTATCGGCCACCATGCCCCGCTTTGTCATTCACGGCAGTCAGGGCTCGTTCGTCAAATTCGGTATGGATGTGCAGGAAGATCAGCTCAAGCTGGGCAAGCGGCCACCGGCAGCGGATTGGGGGCTGGATAGCGAACCCGGTCAACTCAGTCGTATCGTGGATGGCCAATTGCAGCAACAGAGCCTGACCGGCGCAGCGGGGGATTACGGCGCCTACTACCGCGGTGTCTGTGCCGCCATCAGAGGTGAGGGAGATAACCCGGTACCGGCTGCGGAAGCGTTGGCGGTGATGGCACTGCTGGACCTTGCCCGCGAGAGCAACCGCTTGGGGCAACGGCTGAGCTGTCAGAAGCTGTCTGACTAACGCGGTGCAGCTTGCCGCTCTGACAGATATGGATACCGTTTAAACTGCCAATCAACATCAATAACTTGGTGGTTTATTGTGCATCAACCACAAATAAGCGGCATCTTGTATTGATATCAGTCGTTGCAGTGGAGCTTTTTATCCACTGCACGAAAAAATGTCATTGTGATATCCGTTTTCATCGGTAACCAATGGGGCTATATTGCGCCCGCCTCCCTGAGTCCCGGCCTCTTGTTTTATTCCGGGTCACGGTGGGCGCAGTGATGGTTGTTTCGACCATCTCTCCATCTTTTTTTGAGGGAATGCACATGAACAAAGTACTGGTAGCCGGTATCCTGGGTCTGATGTTGACTGCTTGCGGTCAGAAAGAAGAAAAAGCTGCCGCGCCTGCTGCTGCTCCGGCCGCCGAAGTTGCTGCAACTGTAGAAAAAGCCGCTAGCGAAGCCACCTCTACTGTAGAGAAAGCCACCTCCGAAGCGACTGCAACCGTTGAAAAAGCTGCTGACGAAGCGGCTACCAAGGTTGAAGCTGCAGTGAGCGATGCCAAGGCCAACTAAGCCTGCACCTCATTGAAAGACGGGCCCCATGGGCCCGTTTTTTTATCTGACAATCAGGGCGCCGGATTAATCAGCGAGGTGAGGATGTGATCCTCCCAGCGGCCATTGATCATCAGATACTCCCGCGCATACCCCTCCCGCTCGAATCCGAGTCGCTCCAGCAAGGCGCCGCTACGCAGGTTGGCGGGCATGTAGCAGGCCATGATGCGATGCAGTCCCTGCTCGCGAAACAGATAGTCGATGGCGGCAGTCAGGATCTCCTGCATCAGCCCCTGCCCCTCATGCTGCCGGTCGATGGCATAGCCGAGGTGACACGCCTTGAAGATCCCCATCATGATGTTGCTGAAGTTGCAGGTGGCGATCACCCGCTCACCAGACGGATCGAGCGCCACCAGATTGACGCCGGTACCGTTGAAAAACTGGCTGTAGCTATCCTGCAGCCGGTTATGCCAGTAAGAAAGGGTGTAGAAATGGTCGTCGCGCAGCGGCTCCCACGGGGTAAGGTGGTCGCGATTGCGCCGGTAAAAGTCGAGGATCATAGGGGCCTGATCGGGGGTCAGCAGCGTCAGGTGGGCTCGCGGGGTTTTGATATGGGGTAGCGCCATCAGGAGTCTCTCTGCCCAAGCCATTCGTCGCGCAGCAGGCTGTAGTGAACATGATCCACGACCCGGGAACCCAGCCGCTCCGCGCGCCGGGTAATCCCCTCCTGCTGCATCCCGAGCCGCTCGCAGACGGCTCTGCTGGGCTCATTGTCGGTCGCGGCAGTGATCTCCACCTTCTCCATCCCCATCTCCTCAAAGGCGTGATGGATCAGCGCATGACAAGCCCGGGTAATGATGCCGTTGCCCTGCCAGCGCTCCGCCAGCCAGTAGCCGATGACCACCTTGCCCAGATCGTGATCGATGCTGTTGTAGCCAATGACCCCAACCACCTCCCCCTGATACTCGATGGCGGTGGTCAGCCCCTCGCCACGGGCAAACTTCTCGATGGCATGACGGATAAAAGTTGCGCTGTCGGCTGGACGCAAAATGAAAGGGGGCCAGGGCAGCCATTGGGAAAGGTACTCCCGGTTGTCATTGCAGAGGGCAAACAGCTCGCTCGCCATGTCTGGCTGCAAGAAGAGCAGCGCAAGCTCGTCGTCCAACTGCCATGAAAACATGGGATTCTCCTTTCAAATCAGTGATCAAATAGCGAATCAGCACCCAATGTAGCCAATCGCCACTGGCCGCGCCAGCCACTTTTACGGCCCCCCTCCGGCAGGCTTCGCAGAGGGTGACAGCGCACGTACTCTCCTCCCTCAAAAGAGGAGGGTGGGAGTCTGAAACCGGATAATGCTCTCCACATGACGCCGATAAATGCCCCCCAAACGGCACTTTGGCAGATCCTGCTACCCCTTTGTGCTGCGCTGTCACTTTTGACAGGGGGCACTTTCCCCCACCGGCACTAGCTTCAAAACGCCCGACCTTCGGTCGGTTTATCAACCTCATCGATTTAAGGAAAGAAGAGATGAATAAAATTTATCTGGCCGTTGCGCTGGCCTGCTGGGGAAGCGCCGCACTGGCGGCGCAAGAGGTAGAGATCAACGTAACGGCAAACGGCATCCGGGCCATGACAGGCCTCAGTGCCGCGAGTGGTACCTTGCAGCTGGAAGATGGCGAGTTTCGTCAGGTGCGGGTGGTCAAGCTGCCCAATGGCCAGCAGCGGATCCGCTACGAGCAGGTCTGGAACGGCATCCCGGTAATGGGTCAGGTGGTGGTAGCTGACAAGAGCCTGAACGGCCAGCTGCAACAGGCCAGCGGGCGCATGCTGCGCCAGATCGATCAGGATGTGGCAAGCCCGGTCGCCACCCTCTCGCCACAGGATGCCGCCAGCAAGGCCAAGGCGGGCAGCAAGGGGAGCAACGAGCAGGTCAAACTCTACGTGATGCAGGATGAGAACGGGCTGGCCCGGCTGGTTTATCAGGTCTCCTTCATCGCCGAAGGTGACAAGCCGAGCCGCCCCTTCGTCATTCTTGATGCCCAGAGCGGTGAGGAGCTCAAACGCTGGGAGGGGATCAACCACAAGGACGCCAGCGGCCCGGGGGGCAACATCAAGACCGGCAAATACGTCTACGGCACCGACTTTGGCCCGCTCATCGTGGATGACAACTGCCGGATGACCAGCCCCAACGTCGATACCATCAACCTCAACCACGCCACCTCAGGCGGTGCCATCCACCAGTTCACCTGCCCGGAGAACCGGGTCAAGGAGATCAACGGCGCCTATTCGCCCCTCAACGACGCCCACTACTTCGGCAACGTGGTGTTCGACATGTACCGCAACTGGTACAACACGGCGCCCCTCACCTTCAAACTGAAGATGCGGGTTCACTACAGCAAGAATTACGAGAACGCCTTCTGGGATGGCAGCCAGATGACCTTCGGTGACGGCGCTACCACCTTCCACCCGCTGGTGAGCCTTGATGTGGCGGCTCACGAGGTGAGCCACGGCTTTACCGAACAGAACTCCGGGCTGATCTATTCAGGACAATCCGGCGGCATCAACGAGGCCTTCTCCGATATGGCGGGTGAAGCGGCCGAGTTCTACATGAAGGGGAGCAACGACTGGCTGGTCGGCGCCCAGATCTTCAAGGGCAACGGCTCCCTGCGCTACTTCGAGGATCCGACCCGGGATGGCAGGTCCATCGGCCATGCGGCGGATTATCAGGAGGGGATGGATGTACACCACAGCTCCGGGGTCTATAACCGCGCCTTCTACCTGCTCGCCACCAGCAGTGGCTGGAACACCCGCAAGGCATTTGAAGTCTTCTTGCTGGCCAACCGCCTCTACTGGGGCGCCAACACCAACTATCAGCAAGGGGCCTGCGGCGTCAGCCGGGCGACCGCCGATCTGGGTTACAGTCAGGCGGATGTGGCACGGGCCTTCCAGACCGTCGGGGTCGATGCCAGCTGCGGCAGCACGCCGCCACCGAGCGACAACGTGCTGCAAAACGGCGTGCCGGTGAGCAACCTCGCCGCCAGCAAGGGTGGCAAACTCAACTACACCCTGAACGTACCGGCGGGCACCAGGTCGCTGCAGATCAGCAGCAGCGGCGGTACCGGTGATGCCGATCTCTACGTCCGCTTTGGCAGCGCCCCCACCAGCAGCAGTTACGACTGCCGCCCCTACAAGGGGGGCAATAACGAAAGCTGCTCGTTCACCAATCCCAAGGCGGGCACCTGGCATGTGCAGCTGTCAGGGTTTGCAGCGTTCAGTGGCGTGACCCTCAAGGCCAGCTACTGATCCACCCGGTGCGGGCCTTGTCCCGCATCGCTCTACTCATTGCGCCACCGTTTCGCCAGCGTGCGGGCGGTGGCCAACACGGTTTCCCGGGCCGGGTTGGGCCGCTTGCCACCTCGCCAAGCCATCATCACATCCCAATGCTCTTGCGGCAGATTGCGCACATCGAGCCTGACCAGCCGCCCCACCTCCAGATCCCGCTTGATGGCCAGCTCCGGCATCAGGGTGATAAACCCGTGTTCCAGCGCCAGATCCCGCGCCGCACTGGCGGGCTGCACCGCATGCAGGGGGCTGGCGGCCCGCCGCAGCCGCCGCAACTGCTGGATAAAGACGTCACACCCCGGCCCCCATACCTGAGGCGCCAGCCGCTGGTCGGCAATATCCTCCAGGGTGAGGCCGTGACAACCGGCCAGCGGATGCAATGGCGAGGCGATAGCGATAATGGGGGAGCAGCAGAGCAGCTCCATCTGCAGGCCAGCAACCGGCGGGCGCTTGAGTACAAAGCCGATATCGGCCTCCCCGGTCAGCAGCGACTGCATGATCTCGCCGGAGTGATCCGTGGTGCAGCGGATTTCGAACGGCTCGTCCACCAGCTCCATCAATAGCGAGCCAAACACCACCGAAGTGAGGGATGGCAGGCTGGAGAGACGGATACAAGGCAGCGCAGGCGCCCCCTGCAGTGCCAGCCGCCCTTCGCTCAGGATCGCCAGCGCAGAGCGGGCCGATGGCAGAAACTCCTCGCAGGCACGGGTCGGCGTCACCCCGCGCCGATGACGCTGAAACAGCGGCGCCCCGAGGCTCTCCTCCAGCTGGGCAATCCGCTGGCTCACGAGCGGCTGTGACCAGCCACGAATGGCCGCCGCCTGACTGAAGCTGCCCAGCTCGGCCACATCCAGCAGCAGTTGCAGATCGTCCAGATCCATAGACATAAATAATCCTGATATGAAATATAGGTAGTTGTCGTCTACCACTATATCTAAACCCTCTCCAGAATGAAGGTATCTGTGAATGAGAGGGCGTTATGGTCGATAGGGCGAGGTTTTGGGGGCGTTGGTTTCTGGCGCTGGATACCACACTGGTGATCCTGGGTTTCTTTGTGGTGATGCCGATGATCAGCCTGCGCTTCGTCGATCAACTCGGCTGGGCGGCCGGTCTGGTGGGGCTGGCCCTCGGCCTGCGCCAGCTGACCCAGCAGGGACTGGGGATCTTCGGCGGCTCCCTCGCTGACCGCTTTGGCGCCCGCCCGCTCATCGTCACCGGCATGCTGTTGCGCGCCGTCGGCTTTGCCACCCTGGCCTGGGCCGACAGCGGTGCCATGCTGATCTTCTCCTGCTTCCTCTCCGGACTGGGCGGTTGCCTGTTTGACCCGCCACGGGCCGCACTGGTGATCAAATTTACCCGTCCCCATGAACGGGGCCGCTTTATCTCCCTGCTGATGATGCTGGAGAGCGCGGGAGCCGTCACCGGTGCCCTGCTAGGCAGCTGGCTGCTGCGCTTTGACTTCACCTATGTCTGCCTGCTGGGTGCCGGGCTCTTCACTCTGGCGGCCCTGTGCAACTGGACCCTGTTGCCCGCCTACCGCCTCTCGGTCAAACCGACTCCGATGCGGGAAGGGTTGGGGCAGGTGCTGGCGGATCGCGCCTTCTGCCGACTGGTGCTGATCCTGAGCGGCTACTACATGCTGTGGGTACAGGTGATGCTGATTTTCCCCATTCTGGTCAAGCAGCTCTCTGGCACCACCACGGCAGTGGGCTGGATGTACAGCCTGGAAACGGCGCTGTCACTGGCGCTGCTCTACCCTATCGCCCGTTTCAGCGAGCGGCGCTATCGGCTGGAGAGCAGGCTGATGGCGGGTATCCTGCTGATGACGGTGGGGATCGGGCTGGTCGCTTTCGTCAACACCCTCTCCGGCATCTTCGTGCTGCTGGCCTGCTTCTATCTGGGGATCATCATCTGCGAACCGGCCCGGGAGACCCTGATGACCCGGCTTGCCAACCCCACAGCCCGCGGCAGCTACATGGGCTTCAGCCGCCTCGGGCTGGCGCTGGGGGGCATGACCGGCTACGTGGGCGGCGGCTCCCTCTATGACTTCTCGCTGCAACAGGGACAACCTGCCCTCCCCTGGCTGGTGCTGGGCACCATAGGCGTCGCCACCATGTTGCTGCTCGTCCGCTGCTTCTCCCGCCGCCCGGAGCTGACCATCAGAGCCGCCGCCTGACGCCCCCCTGCCTACGGCAGCCCCGCCAACGGTGCTGCCGCTTACCCCATATTCTGCAAGCCATCACAGCAAAAGGTTGCGAATTACAACTTTTACGCTATTTTAGTTGTCATGCACAACTAAAAAGGAAACCACGATATGGATCCCCGTCCCCTGCGCGCCCTGTCGCGCGATCTGGTTCGCGAACTCGGCATGCTCTCCCAGCAGTGCGGCAATCTGGCCCTCACCCCCATCGAGGCTCACCTGCTGATCGAGCTGGAAAACGCCCCGGCCACCAATCAGCAGCTGGCAGAAAAGCTGCACATCGACAAATCCAACGCCAGCCGTCCGCTGGCACGCCTCGCCGAGCGGGAGCTCATCAGCTGGCACCCGCACCCCTCCGACGGCCGCAGCAAGGAGGCCCGCCTCACCGTCAACGGTCAGGGGATGCTGCTGGAGTTGCACCGGGAGATGGACGGGGCGATGGAAGAGATGCTGGCGCAGTTGAGCCTGCCCGAGCGGGAACAGTTGTGGCAAGGGTTACGTCTCTATCGCAGCGCCCTCTCCCGCGCCCGTCGCCAGCGGGGTTACCAGATCCGCCCCATCACGGCGGCGGACAATGCCCAGATCGTCTTGGTGATCCGCGCCGTCTCGGCCGAATATGGCCTCACCGCCGACAAAGGGTATGGGGTCTCGGATCCCAATCTCGACACCCTCTCCCAGAGCTATCAGGGGGAGAAGAGCCGCTACTGGGTTATCGAAGGGCCGGACGGTTCCATCCTCGGCGGTGGTGGTATCGCGCCATTGGCAGGAGAAGAGGGAGTCTGCGAGTTGCAGAAGATGTACTTTATGCCCGCCCTGCGCGGACTGGGCCTTGGCAAGCGGCTGGTGTTGCAGGCACTGGATGCCGCTCGTGGTTTGGGCTATCGCCGCTGCTATCTGGAGACCACTGAGGTACTGCGCGAAGCCACCAGCCTCTATGAATCACTGGGCTTTGAACACCTGCCCGGCCCCCTTGGCTGCACCGGCCACGGGGATTGTGAGATCTGCATGGTGTTAGACCTAGCGCTCTAAAGTGATAGCGGCAAGCAGGAGTCTCCCCTGCTTGCCGCTTCGTTTACTGCGGCAACGCCACTACCCGGAATCGCTCCAGCACCAGCGTGGCGTGCTCATCAAATTCTCTCCCTTCCGCCTTCATCTCGCGTTCGAAGAAAGCCTTGTGCGCCTCGTGCCACCAAGCCAAAGAGCCATCTCCCTCCCCTTCCTCGGCGGCAAACGCAGCATCAATCTCATCGAATGGACACAAGGTGACTGACACCAGTTCAACCAGAGCCTTGGGCAGACCACTCCAGTCGGTTACCACCAGTAGGTCCCCCTGTTCCGGCATCCGCTCGCCCTTCTCCAGATACCAGTAAGCGAGGCTACAGGTTGCTCGCTTGCGGCCTGCTGCTACCAGCGCGGCACAGAGGTTGGCATTGTGTGCATCAGCACAGAAGTAGTCCGCTGAGACATGACGAGCCCGTGCTGCCACCGGCAGGGATAACAGATAACTCTCAGCCAGAGCCGAGCAGGCAGGATTCATCGATTCAACCATCACCTCTCCTTGATGCATAAAAAAATCCCGCCATCTGGCGGGATTTGGTAAGCAGTATCAGTGCTCGCGAGTCTGGCGGAACTCGACGTCCGGGTGGCGCTCCTGGGCCAGGCGCAGGTTGACCATGGTCGGTGCGATATAGGTGAGGTTGTCACCGCCATCGAGGGCCAGGTTGACCTCGTTCTTGCGCTTAAACTCTTCGAACTTCTTGACGTCGGTCCCTTCCACCCAGCGGGCGGTGGAGACGTTGACCGCCTCGTAGATGGCCTCGACGTTGTACTCGCTCTTCAGACGAGAAACCACCACGTCAAACTGCAGCACACCGACCGCACCGACGATGAGATCGTTGCTGATCAGCGGACGGAACACCTGTACCGCCCCCTCTTCGGAGAGCTGGACCAACCCCTTGAGCAGCTGCTTCTGCTTGAGCGGATCGCGCAGGCGAATGCGGCGGAACAGTTCCGGTGCGAAGTTCGGGATACCGGTGAACTTGAGATCCTCACCCTGGGTGAAGGTGTCGCCGATCTGGATGGTACCGTGGTTGTGCAGACCGATGATGTCACCGGCGAAGGCGTCTTCCGCCTGCTCACGGTCACCGGCCATAAAGGTCACGGCGTCGGAGATGTTCACATCCTTACCGATACGCACGTGGCGCATCTTCATGCCCTTGGAATAGGTGCCTGACACGATACGCATAAAAGCGATACGGTCGCGGTGTTTCGGATCCATGTTTGCCTGGATCTTGAACACGAAACCGGAGAACTTCTCCTCGGTCGCCACCACTTCGCGGCTCTCGGCCTTGCGCGGCATGGGAGACGGCGCCCAGTCGGTCAGGCCATCCAGCATGTGGTCAACACCGAAGTTACCCAGTGCGGTACCGAAGAAGACCGGGGTCATCTCGCCAGCGATAAAGGCATCGTGATCGAACTCGGGAGAGGCGCCCTGCACCAGTTCCAGCTCGTCACGCAGCTGCTGGGCCAGATCTTCGCCGACGGCGGCATCCAGATCCGGGTTGTTCAGTCCCTTGACCACCCGCTTCTCCTGGATGGTGTGGCCCTGACCGCTCTGATAGAGATATGTCTCATCCTTGTAGAGGTGATAGACACCCTTGAAGGATTTGCCGCAGCCGATAGGCCAGGTGATCGGGGCGCACATGATCTTCAGCTCGCGCTCGACTTCATCCATCACTTCCATCGGATCGCGCACTTCGCGGTCCAGCTTGTTCATGAAGGTGAGGATGGGGGTATCACGCAGACGGGTGACTTCCATCAGCTTGCGGGTCCGGTCTTCAACACCCTTGGCGGCGTCGATGACCATCAGGCAGCAGTCGACCGCCGTCAGGGTACGGTAGGTATCTTCAGAGAAGTCCTCGTGACCCGGGGTATCGAGCAGGTTGACCAGACAATCGGCATAGGGGAACTGCATCACCGAGGTAGTGATGGAGATACCACGCTGCTTCTCCATCTCCATCCAGTCGGATTTGGCGTGCTGGCCCGAGCCACGGCCCTTGACGGTACCGGCGCGCTGAATGGCCTGTCCGAACAGCAGGACTTTCTCGGTGATGGTGGTTTTACCCGCATCCGGGTGCGAAATGATCGCAAAAGTGCGTCTCTTGGAGACTTCACTCAGAAATTCAGCTGACATAATTCAACGTTCTTCTATTGAGCGGTGGCATCGGCCACCGTGGGAATAAATCCGGAATGCCGCTCACGGCACATGTATACGCAACGAAAGCCACGCCAGCTGGCGTTTTGCCAACCTGGTGGAGAGAGGGAGGAGGGTTGCGTTACATGGGTCTTCTCGCCTGAGTCAAAGCAAAATTGCGCGACATTATACCCGCGCGAGTGAAAAATACCCAGTCCGTCAGTCGTCTGTTTCCACCCGGTTGCGCCCGGCCCCTTTTGCCCGGTAGAGAGCCTCATCCGCACGCCGGATCAACGCGGCCAGATCCTGATCATCATCGCGCTGGCAGGCACACCCGATGCTGATGGTCACCGGATGGGACAAACCGGGCAACGCCCGTTGGCCGACCCTGGCGCGGATCCGCTCAGCCAAACGGGACGCCTCCTCCAGCCCCGTCTCCGGCAGCAGTGCCAAAAACTCCTCTCCACCGGTACGGCCCAGCAGATCCTGCTGCCGCAACTCTCTTGCCACCATTCTGGATACCCACTGCAGTACCCGATCTCCCTGATGATGACCCAGCGAATCGTTGATCCGCTTGAAGTGATCGATATCAAAAAGCAGCAGAGAAAAGGGCATTCGCTGCCTGCGGGCCAGCTCAAAGTGCTCGCGCCCATCCACCAGCACCCGACGCCGGTTATCGATGCCGGTCAGCTCATCGGTAAAGGCCAACCGATGCATCCGACGATTGCGCTCCAGCAACCACCTCATCGTCAGCAGAGCCACTCCACCGCAGAGCACCATCACCACCAGCAACCAGAAGCGACGCTCCTTGATCTGCGCCAGCTCCTGCCGCTGCAACTGCTGCTCGACCCGCAACCGCTTGTTCTCTTCCGCCTGGCGAGTCAGTTCAAACTGGCCGCGCACCCAGGCTGTACTCTGCTCTCGCTGCATCTGGTCGAGGCGCTGCTCTTGCACCAAATGATCCCGCAAGGCCGCCAGCGCAGCCGGATAGTCCCCTTGCAGCTCGAATGCTTCGCTGCGCACTGCGTAGAGATCCATCAGGTAACGAGTGTGCCCCTCAGCCTTCAGGATCGGTTCAATCTTCGCCAGTGCGCTCAAGGCCGGGACCGGATCCCGCATTTTCACCTGCAGTTTGGCCATTACCAGCTCGAGATGGGCGTGGAGGATAGGATCAACTTCAGGGGTGAGCACGCCTGCTGCCTGCGCCAGCAAGCGTCCGGCCTGCTCCAGGCGCGCCAGACCGAGCAGAGCCTCCGCCAGCATCACTTGACGATCCGCATGTTCAATCCGGTACTCGGGTTGTTGCAAAAAGGCGAGACTACGTTCGAGCTCCTGCTGCGCTTCCTGATAGCGCCCCGTCTCCAGATAGACCAGAGCCAGCTGCTCTCTCATCCTGGCCAAACCGAACCCGTCATGGTTGTGGGCAAAGTGTTCATGCAACCGGTTCAGGGTAGTGAGAGACTCGGCATAGAGACCCATGCGGCGAAACGCGGCGGCAATCTCGAGCTGCGCCCGGTTATACCAGGTGGTCAATCCCAACCGTTCGTAGATGTCGTGCGCCCTAGTGAGATCCACCAGCCCCTGCCCTGACGCCCCCTGAAACGACAACATGGCTCCCCGGTGGGACAGCGCCAGCGCCTCCAGCTTGAGCACAGCGGCCTCCCCTGCCAACCGCAGCCCCTCATCATAATCCCGACGGGCCTGTGCCACCTCGCCGAGCAGCTGATTGAACCAGCCACGACAGATGAGCAACTCGGCAATGGCTGCGTCATCTCCCCGTTGTTGAGCCAGCACCAGTTGGCTGTCGGCATACGCAATCGCACGGCGAGACGCCTGGATGTCATCGGCAGATTGGGCCCAGCAAGCCAGACGACTGATCCGCATCAGCTGGGACGGTGGATAGTCGCTGCCATCCCGCAGCAAGCGAGCAACGCGTTCCCGCAGCAACTCGATAGGCTGATGGACCTGCTCCATCTCCTCCAGTTCATTTTCCAACTGCTCGGGGGACAAGGGTCTGGCTGCCAGCCCGAATACCGCCAGCAACAGCAGCAAGGCAAGTCGGCTCATAAACACTCCGGATGAATGGGGAAAGAGCAGCAGGCGACCCGATACCGGAAAATCACCCTGTAACAACGGCTGTAAAGGCTACCGCAAGGAGAGAGGACTTGAATGGGTTTCATCTCACATTTTACAGCAATATCATAACGTTGGAATGAGGAGGGGGATACAGAGCGAAAGAGGGGGCTGGCTCCCTCCCGGTAACTAATGATGCTGCCAGCGCCGCAGTAGCCGGCCGCGCAGACCGCAATCGAGCAGCCAGCTGTTGTCAAAGACCCGCAACAGTGCCGGTTTGGCGTGCCGGGACATGGCCACTGCGTGAAAGCGGGTCTGGCGCTGGCGATAGCGGTTCATCTGCTCGAGCAAGGCATGGGGCAGACTCTGAGCGATAAAGTCCGAGATAACCAGCACATCCGCCTTGGCAAAAGCGGGCTCATCGAGTTTGACCAGCGCCTTCTCCAGACAAGGCACCAGATCGGTACCACCGTGAAAGCTCATGGAGAGGAAGCGCTCCGCCTTGTCCAGTCCGGTATCGGCGGTGATCTCAAGGGTCGCCACCTCGGTAGAGAAGAGCATCAGGTAGCAACCGCGCTTCTCATCCATCGCCACCTTGAGCAGCGCAAGAAAGAGTGCCTTGGCACACTCCTCGGGATAGCCCCCCATGGAGCCGGAGGTATCGACACAGACGATAAAGGGGCCCCGCTGCTGCAACTGCTGCCCCCCCTGCTCCGGGGTGCGCAGCATGATGCGCTGGCGCGGCAAGGTGCCGCGTGACTGGTAACTGAGCAGGCGCCGCTCCAGATAGCGGCGGTAGAACTCCAGCTCCAGCTCCGGCAGCCCCAGCATCACCGCCTCGCTTGGCAGTAGCCGCATCAGGTCGCTCGCCTGGTGGATGCCCACCAGGTCGTCCGGCACATCGTCGCTGGGGGCGGGCTCCAGCTCCAGCACCTGAACCGGTGGCACCGGCTGCTCCTGCGCCCGGCGATCCCGCTCGCTGCGCCCGAGAAGAGCGGCAATCTCCGCCAGCAAGGGCTCGCGCTGCAACATACGGGCGTATTGCTTGACCAGCACCAGACTGCGTTTGTGCCAGTGCCCCTGCGCCAGATCCCAAAGACCACCGGCTGAGATCTGGTTCGGATCGAGGGCATCGGCCAGGGTGCGGCTCGCCAGCAGCTGATCTTCAATCTCCTGACGCTGCTTCTCCCGCTCCGCCTCGGCGATCTGCTGCTGCAGTTGCAGCAGGCTCCCCACCAGACTGGCACGCCACTTGTCGATAAAGAGCTGGCGCAGCCCCTCGGTGGGGTGAGCCATCAGCTGGCGAACCAGCGAACGGGCCTCACCGGCAAAGGGGCTGTAGTGATCCAGCGACTCCAGCAGGGCGGGCAGGCGACCAATCAGCTCGGTCATCGGCAACTGCCGGTGCGCCTGATAGAGCAGGTACTCCTGCTCCAGCGCCACCGGCACCGGCTTGTGACGGATCTCCTCGCCAAGCTGCTCACCCCAGCTCTGCAGGCGCTTTTTCAGCAGCTTGCCCTGCAGCGGAGAGCGTTTGATAAATTCGGAGATCTTAGGCGACGCAGCAAGCAAAAGTGCCACCTCCCCTGCCAGCTCCCCTTCACCGATCAGGAGCCCCAGATCCAACATGCCAATCTCAAGCATGAGCGCTCCTTACTCGTCCAGCCTTGGCAACCGCTCGCGCCACTGTGTCAGCTCGCCGCGCAGCAGTTCAAGATCCCGGCTCAGCACGAAGAAGCTGTCCTCCACCTGTTGCAGCCAGCGCTGGGCAATAAAGAGGTGCTGCCGATGACGATCGAACAGAGTACGCTGCTGTTTAAGCTCCAGTACCACCTTGCCAACCTGGGCAAGCAGCTCATCAAGCGCTTGCAGCCAGGGCGCCAGCACCACCTCGGGGATGGCGTTGCGCTCCATCAATACCAGCGGGATCTGCTGGCGCTGGATATCGAGCACCTGCAGGCGCAGCTCATCGTCAAGTACCAGCTCGTAGTGTCCCTCTTTCGGGTTGCCATATTGATAACCCACCAGCGCCTCGCCGGTCGGATGCCAATGGGAAAGCAGGGTACGATCGAACACCAGGGTGCTGGTGAGACGCTCGGGATCGCTGCCATCCAGCGGTGCCGGGGTGAGCAGATGGAAGTGCACCTGCTTGCCAAAGGGTCTGGCGTTGGCGAGGGGGATCTCGATCCCCCTCGCCCGTCGGCCAAACCACTGCTTGCGCTTGCGCGCCTTGCAGCAGAGACGTTGTGCCACGCCCTGTTTGAGCTGTTTGAATTGATCCCGCAGGGCAAGCAGCTGGCGGGTCAAGGCCAGTTGCTGATAACCGTAGAGACGGGAGAACTCGGTCATCATCTCCAGCAGGGCGGTGCGGGACTCCTCGTCATGCCAGAGACAATCCTTGAACAGCAGCAGATCCACCGGTGCGACCTCATCGCGGCCATTGAAGAAGGCGCTCGCCTTGATGAGCCGTACCGCCTTCTTCCAGCGGCGATCCGACACATAACAGCGATGGGCCAGCTGGCTGTCTAGCTGCTGGCGCAGCTGATAGATAAGTTCGAAACAGGCATCCGGCAGGCGCACCTGCTCAATCTGGCTCTGCCACTGCTCGTACTCATCCCCCCGGATCTGCAGGGATTCCGGCAGATTCTGGTGGGCGTGACCGTCGCTGGCCAGCATGGATTGAAAGTTGGCTTTCTCCTGCACCCGGTCCATCCAGATCCGCACCAGCATCCGGTCGTAGAGCGCTTCCAGCCCGCTGTCCGGCGCCGGCAGCTCGTTGGAGGCGGTCACCAGCAGCCGCATGGGGATGGGATGCTGGCTATCACCATTGCGGAACTGCCGTTCGTTGATGGCGGTGAGCAGGGTGTTGAGAATGGCGGGACCCGCCTTCCAGATCTCGTCGAGGAACACCACCTCAGCCTCCGGCAGATAGCCGGCAGTGAGGCGCAGGTATTTGCCATCCTCTTTCAGCGCCTGAATGGAGAGGGGGCCAAATACCTCCTCCGGTGTGCTAAAACGGGTCATCAGATATTCAAAGTGGCGGGCGTCGTGAAAGGCCAGCTTGAGGCGACGGGCAATCAGACTCTTGGCGATACCGGGTGGCCCCAGCAAGAAGACACTCTCGCCACTGAGGGCTGCCAGCAGACCGAGGCGCAGGGCATCCTGCCGTTCATAAAGCCCCTCACCGAGGGCTGCCAGCAGCCGGGGCAGGCGCTCCTGGATGGGAATAAGACGCGCAGGGTTCTGGGCTTGAGCTAAAGACGACATAGAGAGTGTTCCGAAGCTGGGATGATGTTAGCCCCAAGGCGCGATATCCATTTGCTCGACCTTGGGTTTTGTCTTGTTATGATGTTTATTCTGGTATCTCTTGCCGCACAATACCCGCCTCTGGCAGGAAAAAACGCAAAGGCAGTGCGATACCGTATCGGCAGCGTGCTGCGCCCATGCATAGCCAGTGTCGTGATGGCACCATGCCCGCATGCGCCAGATGATGCGTTGCAAAGGGTGCAGCAAAAGCGGTTCGAGTGTACCCTGCGCAACACAATTTTCCCCAACGCAGATCAAGAGTGAGTCGCCCCAGATGCAAGATCCCGTTCGTCAGAGCATGTTGGCCCGCATGGGCATTCAAAGCTGGCAACTGCGTCGTCCGGCATTGCTGGGTGCAGATCTCGTACCCGAGCTTGCGCAAGATGCCGTGCAGCCCGACCAGACAGCACCGGCCACCCGCGCTCCGCTGCCCAGCGGCAAACTCTGGTTGCTGGCGCCTCAGCTGCCTGCCACCACGCTGCTGGCGGATATCTGCCAGCTGCTCGGCATGACCCCCGACGAGGTCTCACTGCTCAGCGAGCTGCCGCCTGCCGATCTGCAAACGGCGGATGCCTCACCGCTGCTCTGGCTGACGGAGGCCAACCCGGAACGACCCGATGCGTTGATCTGTCCGCTGGCCCCCAGTGCCGCACAAAAGCGCGCCCTGTGGCAACAACTACGCCGACACCTGGCGAACAGTACGGCATGATCATGCCTTCAACGCCCTCTTGGAAGCCGCTCTTTTTACCTGATTTTACAAAAGTCGTCTTTGCCAACCCCGACATCCTCCACCCAGTCACCCGGAGTCAACATGCCTGAGTTTCGTCCCCTGCTCGAAGCCGATTTCGACCTTGTCTATCCCATAGAGCAGGCCGCCCACAAGGAGCCCTGGAGCCAGGCCAACCTGCTATCCTGCTTCGGTCCTCGCTATCTCAACGGCTTGATGCTGGTCGATGGTCGCCCGGCCGGCTTCTATATCTCGGATCTGGTGGCCGGAGACAGCTCGCTGATGAATATCTGTGTCCACCCCGAATTTCAGGGCAAGGGGTTGGGACGGACACTGCTGCAAGCCTACCTGACTCGCAGCAAACAAGCCGGGGCAGAGGCCTGGTTTCTCGAGGTGCGGGCAGGCAACCAGACCGCCATCAACCTCTACGAGAGCGCCGGCTTTGCCGAGTATTGCCGCCGCGCCGACTACTACGGCACCGGCAATGATCGGGAAGATGCGGTACTGATGTCCCGCCTGTTCGACTTCAGCTGATCCCGCCTCAATCGAGGGGGGCATTGTCCATCGCCGGATCCTGCAAGGAGAGAGTGGTGTGAACCACCGCCTCGAATCCGGCGGCGGAAAGCGGCATATAGAAGCCCCGCAGCCAGGTTTTCCCCGGCATCCAGATCTGCTGTATATCCACCACTATCTTGATCGGTTTGAGGGGTTGACCCGGCTGCTGGATATAGATGCCGGGCGGTGTGGCCACCTTGGGAAAACGGCGCAGGATCTGTTCACTACCATCCCCCTTGCCCGGATTGAGCCGCACCTTGACCAATCGGCTCAACGGCACTCTCATCTCTTCACTGCGCCAGAAGCGTTCGTTCAATGCCTTGCAGCGACGGCACTTGGGGGTCTCCAGCACATAGAGCAGCGGATAGCCCAGCGCCAATGCCTGCTGTTGGGCCTGCTGGTATCCCTCCGCCCCTTCATACCAGGGATTCGCAGGCTGCTGTGTCTTGCCCAGAAAGTACCAGGCCGCCCCGCCCCCCACCATCATGAGCCCGATCACGGCCAATGCCCCTTTCATCCATAGATTCATATCGTTAACTCTCCCTTTGCTCCTTTGCAGTATCGGCCACTCTGCACAAAGGAAGAGCTATTTGCACTCTTTGTGATCCAAGACAAACAGCGAACACTTGTAAGCTGTAATCTTGGAGTTTAAACTCTAGCCCGATTTTTTAGTGCCCTCGCGGGCGTACAACTGTAATTAAAGGATGTTTAACTGATGCCGAAGCTTCATCTGGTTCGACTGATGCGTGAACGTATTGCCCAGCTTGGCAACAAGGCTGCCCTGCGGGTTCAGCAAGATGGCCAGTGGCGCGCCATCGGCTGGCGTACTCTGGGCCAGGCCATGGACTACTGCGCACAGGCGCTGATCCGTGCCGGCCACCAGCCAACCGAAATGGTCGGCATCTATGCCCGCAACATGCCGGAGTGGACCCAGGCCGATCTCGGCATCCTTGCCGCCCGCGGCGTCAGCGTCCCTATCTACCCCACCAGCACGCTCGATCAGCTGCGCTACATCGTCAAAGATGCCGGCATCAAGGTGCTGTTCGTTGGCGAACAACCTCAGTTCGATCAGGCGCTGCAACTGATTGAAAGCGGCGAGATCCGCCAGCTCATCGCCCTCGACGGCAGCGTCAACTTGCGCGGCTGCGAGCAGGCGAGCCACTTCCAGACATTTCTGGTCTCCGGCAACCATCAGCCCAGCGAGCAGGAACTGCGAGTACGGGAAACCCAGTACCGGATGGATGATCTGCTGACCCTGATCTACACCTCCGGCACCACCGGCGAGCCCAAGGGGGTCATGCTCGACTTCAGCAACATCGCCGCCTGTTTCGAGATGCACAACAGCCGCCTCGACCTGAACGAGCAGGATGTGTCGCTCTGCATGCTGCCGCTCAGCCACGTGTTCGAGCGGGCATGGAGCTACTACGTGCTCTATTGCGGCGCCGAGAACGTCTATATCCGCGATCCGCAGAAGGTGATGGATGTGATTGGCGAGGTGCAGCCGACCGTGATGTGCGCCGTGCCGCGCCTCTACGAGAAGGCCTACGCCATGATCCAGGCCAAAGTCGCTCAGGCTCCGGCTCTGCGCCGCGCCCTGTTTGGCTGGGCGACCAAGGTCGGCAAGCAGATGGTTGCCACCCGTCAGGCGGGCAAGTCCGCCTCCCCCCTGCTCTACGGCCAGCTCTGGCTCGCCGAGCGACTGGTGTTTCGCAAGCTGCGCGCCCGTTTTGGCGGTCGTACCCGCTTCCTGCCGGTGGCGGGCG
Source organism: Aeromonas sp. 602200 (assembly GCF_049173895.1). Taxonomy (NCBI): domain Bacteria; kingdom Pseudomonadati; phylum Pseudomonadota; class Gammaproteobacteria; order Aeromonadales; family Aeromonadaceae; genus Aeromonas; species Aeromonas sp. 602200. Next base: position 166,573 of record NZ_JAAKSL010000006.1, on the reverse strand, counting down.
CCCGTCTGGCCGACGATGTGAACCTCTTCTTCCAGGCGATGGGGCTCAATCTCAAGTACGGCTACGGCATGACCGAGACCACCGCCACCGTCTGCTGCTACGAGGATAGCCAGTTCAAGTTGGGCTCCATCGGCACGGCACTGAACGGCATCGAGGTGAAGCTGGGTGAGAACAACGAACTGCTGGTGCGCTCCCCCACCGTAATGCGCGGCTACTACAACAAGCCGGAAGCGACCGCCGAGGTGATGACCGAGGATGGCTTCCTGCGTACTGGCGATGCCGGTGAGCTCGACAGCCAGGGCAATATCTACTTCACCGAACGTCTCAAGGAGCTGATGAAGACCTCCAACGGCAAGTACGTAGCACCGCAACTGGTGGAAGGGACCATCGGCAAGGATCGCTTTATCGAGCAGATCGCCATCGTCGCCGATGCCCGTCACTTCGTCTCTGCGCTGATCGTCCCCTGCTTCGAGTCGCTGGAGGAGTACGCCCGCTCCATCAACCTGCAGTACCAGTGCAAGACCGAGCTGCTGCGCCACTCCCGGGTGATGGAGTTCTTCGAAGCCCGCATCGCCGACTTGCAAAAAGAGCTGGCCAAGTTCGAGCAGGTGAAGAAGTTCACCCTGCTGCCGAGCGCCTTCTCCATGGAGCTGGGTGAGCTGACCCCCACCATGAAGTTGCGCCGCAAGATCATCGAAGCCAAGTACCAGAGCGAAATCGAGGCGATGTATAACCACGTCTGATATCGCTCAGGTTCAGAGAAATAAAAAAGCCGCTCACTCGAGCGGCTTTTTGTTGGCACTTTGGTTGGTACGAACCCGCCTTCAGGCCGTGGTGGTACTGGTACCGAAGTAGTCGGCCAGGAAGTCATCGAATGACAGGCTGTCGCTGCGCTCGCGCTCCCGTTGCTTGGCCAGGGAATCCTTCGCCTCACCGGCAAAGTAGGCCTCATCCCAGTACTGCAGCTCCCCTGCCAGCAGCTCCTCGCGATAGCGGGTCGCCAGCTTGTCGCCGTAACAGCCGTTATCCTTGCCACTCTCCAGCAGCTCCTTGAGCATGCGGGCGGAGTAGGTCAAATCCGGATTGAGCAGCTTCTCACGGTGCATCGCCAGCGTTTTGCGATAGTGGTTACGGCCGCAGCAGCGATCCAGCAATTCGGCCACCTGAGCCAGCTCGTCGAACAGCTTGAGGCCGTACTCTTTGAGGCCAATGGCATGACCCTGCTCGTCCTCCAGCTCGAGGCCGGGACGACGTCCCTCCAGCACCACCTTGTTCTGGTTGCGGCGGTTGCGGGCAATCTCCTCGTCACTCAGCACCGGAGAGGGGCGCAGCAGGCACCAGACCAGGAACAGATCGAAGAAGCGGATCTGGTCGGCATCGATACCGAGCGGGGTGAAGGGGTTGACGTCCACGGTGCGCAGCTCGATGTATTCGATGCCGCGCTGATCCAGCGCATCCGAGGGCTTCTCGCCGCTGCGCGGGGTGCGCTTGGGACGGATCGGGGCGTAGAGCTCGTTCTCCAGCTGCAACACGTTGTCATTGAGCTGACGATACTCCCCATCCACCTTGACCCCGATCTTGGCAAAGTCGGGATTGTGGGTATTGATCGCCCGGCGCAGGCTGCTGACATAGGCCGGCAGGCTGTCGTGGCTGATCTTGAGCCCAGCCTGGGCGCTGTTGGTATAGCCCAGATCGGAGAGACGCAGCGCGGTAGCGTAAGGCAGATAGAGGGTACCCTTGCCGGTCTTCTCGAACGGCAGGTTGCTCTTGCGCCCTTTGAGGAAGGATTCGCAGATGGCCGGAGAGGCGCCAAACAGATAGGGCACCAACCAACCGAAACGGTAGACGTTGCGAATAAGCCCCATGTACTTGTCGGAGATAAAGCGCTGGCTGCAACAACCGACGCACTCCAGTTCCTGCCACTCGCTCCAGAAGCTGTCGGGCATGGAGAAGTTGAAGTGCACCCCGGCGATCACCTGCATCAGGCTGCCGTAGCGATTCTTCAACCCCTGCCGGTAGAGGGTCTTCATTTTGCCGATGTTGGAGCTGCCGTACTGGGCCAGCCGGATGCTCTCCTCACCGCCAACAAAGCAGGGCATGGAGAGTGGCCAGATCCGCTCGTCACCCAGATGTTGAATCACATGGTGATGGATGTCGCCGAGCTGCTCCATCAGGCTGTCGATGGAGTCGGTGGCCGGGGTGATGAACTCCAGCAGGCTCTCCGAGTAGTCGGTGGTGATATTGGGATGGGTCAGGGCCGAGCCCAGCGCCCGGGGATGGTCACTCTGGGCGAGTCGGCCATCCGGCGTGATGCGCAGGCATTCACGTTCGATCCCGCGCCGGATCCCCTTGAGCGCGGTGAGGCGCTCCGGTGATCCCAACGCATTCAGCAACTCGGTGAGCGACAAGCTTGTTGTAGTCATATTCACGGCTCATGTGAGGCCGCCCCATCCGGGGCGGCTCTTGATTTTTATAAAGCGTCAGTTACGGCAACTGCAGCGGATAGATGGGAAGATGAAGCTCCTTCAGGGGTTTTTCAAGCTTTTGCTTGTCTCCCACCACCACGATCACCATGTCGGCCGGATTGAGCCAACGGGCGGCACTGGCCTTCAGCGCCTCGGGCGACACCGTTTTGATCAGGTTGTTCTGGGCCTGCACATAGTCCGGTTTCAGGTCATACATCACCATCTGCAGCAGGAAGCCCGCCTTCTGGCCCAAGGTCTCGTAAGAGAGGGCATCCTGCTGGGAGACCGCGCTGCGCATATAGGCCAGCTCGACCGGGGTCGGGCCGCTCTTGCGGTAGTTGTCCATCTCCTTGAGGAACTGGCGGATGGCATCGACGGTTGCATCGGCCCGCACATTGGCGCCGGTGGCGAAGGTGCCCACCTCGCGGTTGGCGGAGAAACCCGAGCTGGCGCCGTAGGTGTAGCCCTTGTCTTCCCGCAGGTTGAGGTTGATGCGGCTGTTGAAGTTGCCACCCAGGTTGAAGTTCATCAGCCCGGCGGTGAAGTAATCCCCCGTGGTATCGAACGGCATGGCGCGACGGCCGATACGGATCACCGACTGGGGCGCTCCCGGCTTGTCGACCAGATAGATGCCCGGCTTGGCCTGCTCACCCTTGAGCTTGAGATCCCCCAGGGTCGGCGTTGCCCCTTTCCAGTCGGTCAGGAAGCCAAGTTGCTCCTCGATCTGCTTCTGGTCCACATCACCGACCACCACCACTTTGGCGTTGGTGGGGTTGTAGTAGGCCTGATAGAAGTGCTTCACGTCCGCCAGGGTCAGCTTGGCCACATCGGCCGCAACCCCGTCGGTAGGTTGACCGAGGCGGTTCTGCTTGCCGTAGACCAGCTCGCGGAACGCCTGCCCGGCCAGCCACTCGGGCTGCTGCTGGGCCTGTTGCATCCCTTGCAGCAGCTGCGCCTTGACCCGCTCGAAGTCCGCCTCCCGCATGCCCGGACGCTCCAGCACCTCGCGCACCAGCGCCAGGGTCTGGGGCAACTTGTCCGCCAGCGAGCTGACGGTGATGAGGTTGTTGTACTGGGCGCTGGAGACATCGATGCTTGAGCCCAGCTTTTGCAGCTCATCGCTCAGCTGAGCCTCGGTCAGGCGCACCGTGCCCTGCCCCATCATAGCGGCGGTCAGATTGGCCAGCCCCAGTTGCCCCTTATCTTCGGCACGAATGCCGCCCGGCAGGGCGATCATGATGGAGACCGCGGGGATCTCGTCACTCTTGGTGCCAATGATCTCGATGTTCTTGTCGAGCTTGCCGTGCCAGATGGCGGGCACCTTGACGCTCACCGCCTCGCTCGCCTTGGGCTGCACGCTGCGATCGAAATTGTCTTTTACCGGTCGTTCGGCCAGCGCCTCGTCATGCTTGCTGTAATCCGGCAGCTCGCGCTTGGCGGGGGTAAAGTTCGGGGTGGCAACCTGCCACTCTGTCTTGCCCTTGGGCACCACGCTCAGCACCACCGCCGGCTTGCCGGCGATGAACTTGTCGTAGGCAGCCTTCACCTGCTCCGAGGTCACCTTGCCGATGGCGTCGAGGGTCTTGAAGACGTAGTTGGGATCCTGGGCAAACACCTGACCCATGGCGAGCTGGCTCACCTTGCCGGAGACGCTATCCAGACCCCAGATGGCGGAGGCACGGTACTTGGCGATCGCCTTCTCCAGATCTTCCGGCTTGAGGCCGCGCTGGGCGAACTCGCCGATCACCTTGTCCACCTCCCCCTTGAGGGTCTTGAGGCTGCCATCCTGCGATGGATTGGGGTAGGCGTAGACGGTCAGGGTACAGGCCAGCTCTTCGCAGTAGTGGGACGCCCCCACATCGATCGCCTTGCCGGTTTTCACCAGCGACTGGTAGAGCATGGAGCTGGCGGAACCGCCCAGCACGTCGGCAAACATGTCGAGTGCCGGCTCCTGCGGATCACCAAGGGAGACGGTGGGGTAGCTGATATAGAGCAGCGGCAGGTGCACCTTGTCCTGCAGCGTCACGTAGCGGGTCTCGGGCAGGGTCACCGGCTTTGGCGTCGGCTCGGCCACATCCGGGCCGCGCGGGATGGAGCCGAAGTACTTCTCGATCCACTCGAGAGCCTGCTTGCTGTCAAAGTCGCCGCCCAGAGTCAGGGTGGCGTTGTTGGGGCCATACCAGCGCAGGAAGAACTGCTTGAGGTCGTTCACATCGACCCGGTCGAGATCTTCCACGTAACCGATAGGCTGCCAAGAGTAGGGGTGAGTGCGCGGATAGAGCGCCTCCCCCACCTTCTCGCTCACCAGCCCGTACGGCTGGTTGTCGACCCGCTGGGCCCGTTCGTTCTTGACGGTGGCGCGCTGGATCTCGAACTTCTTCTGGCTCACCGCATCGAGCAGGAAGCCCATCCGATCCGCCTCCAGCCAGAGCACTTTTTCCAGCTGGTTGGCAGGCACAGTTTCGTAGTAGTTGGTGCGGTCCTTGTTGGTGGTGCCGTTCATGTCACCACCGGCCTCGTTGATGATCCGCATATGCTCCTGATCACCGACGTGCTTGGAGCCCTGGAACATCATGTGCTCGAAGAAGTGGGCGAAACCGGACTTGCCGACCGTCTCGCGGGATGAACCGACGTGATAGGTCACATCGAGGTGCACCAGCGGATCGGAGCGGTCGGGAGCCAGGATCACGGTCAGGCCGTTGTCCAGCTTGTACATCTGGTAGGGGATGGCGAGCTTGCCCTCCTCCTTGCCCTGTTCGGCAATCAGGGTCGGTGCCGCCAGCACCGGCAGGGTGAAGCCCAGCAGAATCGTTAAAGGTATGACTTTGTTCACGGTAACCTCGTGAGTGACAAAAACAGGCTAGAAAATGTGACTGGCCAGCAGAAAAACCAGGGCATAACGGAACAATTTGCCGAGCCCGATCAAAATGAGAGAGCGCCAGAAGGAGAGGCGCAGCCAACCGGCCAACAGACAGAGACCATCACCGACCACCGGCGTCCAGGCAAGCAGCAGACACCAGTGACCATGTTGTTTGAGCCAGCCTAAGGCTTTTTGTTCCCCACGGCCTTGAAAATCGTCCGGTTTTTTCTTGAAGGTGGCGAGCCAGCCGAGCCACCAGGTGGTCATGGAGCCGAGGGTATTGCCCAGCGTCGCCCACAGCAGCAGGCTCGCCATGCTCCACTCCCCCTTGGCCGCCATGGCTCCCAGCAGCACTTCCGAGCTGCCGGGCAACAGGGTGGCTGAGGTAAAGGCGCTTAAAAAGAGCCACCCCAGCCCCATCTCCATCATCTCGCTCATCCGGGATAGCCGTCGGCCGCAGGCATCCGCAGCAGCAGCTTGCCGCGCACATGGCCCCCTTCGATGGCCTGATGGGCCAGCGCCCCCTCGGCCAGGGGGAATTCACCGGCGAGGGTGACCTTCACCTCCCCCTGACGCAGCAGCATCAACATCTGACCCAGCTGCTTCTGGTCGGGGTGAACCAGCATGCCGACCACCTCGATACCCGCCGCAGCCCCTGCATCCTTGATCTGCTGGGCGGTAATGGTGGGCACAGTCACCAGACGGCCACCCAGCTTGACGCAGGCGAGCGCCGCCTTGCCGCTCTCGCCGCCTACCAGATCCAGCACCAGATCGACCTGGCCGGCCTCTGCCACCACCCGTGCTGGCCAGTTAGCATCATGGTAATCCACCATCCAGCGCGCCCCCAAAGCATGGAGGAAGCCATGGTTGTCGGGGCTGGCGGTAGCCACCACCTCGGCGCCATAGGCGCTGGCAAACTGCACCGCAAGATGGCCGACACCACCGGCACCGGCGAGGATCAATACCCGCTGACCGCTTTGGAGGCCGCCGTGCTCAAGCAGCCCCTGCCAGGCGGTGAGACCGGCCAGCGGCAGCGCCGCCCCCTGCTGCAGGCTCACCCCGTCGAGTTTGACCAGCTCGCTCTCGCTTGCCACCACAGACTCCCCGTAGCCACCGGCGGTGAGGGGAAAACCGACCATGCCGCACACCCGATCCCCCTCGACCAGCGAGGTCACGCCGGGGCCAACCTTCTCTACCACGCCGGAGATGTCATAACCCGGTGTCCAGGGCAGCTTGTCCTTGTTCTGGGCAGCCGCCCAGCCAAGACCGGCGCGAGTTTTGGCATCGATGGGATTGACCCCCGCAAAGCAGATGCGCACCCGCACTTCGCCATCGGCTGGCACCTTATCGAGGGAAGGGTTGAGCTTGAGTACCGAGGGGTCACCGAATGCGGTAATCTGTAGTTGCGTCATTGCACAATCCATCCTGTTGATTGATCAAGGGTCAACAGAATAACAGCGAGGACACCATGGCTCGAATGTTTCTTATTCCTCTGTTGCTGGCACTGGGGTGGTGGGCGTTTCTGCTCTACTTCCGCATCCCGCTCAAACAGGGAGCCAAGGGGTTTTACTGGATCATCGGCATCGGTGGCGGACTGGCCGCCTTCCTCAGCCTGATGATGGTGCTGACTCACTGAGTGCCACAGCCACTCGATAATGAAAAAGGCCACCGCGTTCCGGTGGCCTTCTTATTATCCAGCTTGCTGCTCCAGCGCCGGATTGAGGTAGTAGTGGCGATTGCTCCCCTGCCCCAACACCCCTTGCGACAGCAGATGGTGGAACACCCGATCCACCTCCTCCAGCGAGAGTGACAGCGCTTGCGCCACCGAGCGCTTGCTGCACTTGAGCTCACCGCTCACCAGCGCACCGCGCACCTGCGCCAGCACTTCGGGGGCCGGCTCGGGGGGCATTGTGGGCTCGGGTTGTGTCGCCATCGCCAACGCTGCCTGCGCCTCTTTGCGAGCTTGCTCCTGCTGCCAGCGCCACATCCGGCGAAAGCGGTTCTCCTCGCCGATCAGGCTGACGAAAAAGGCACCGAACACGTCGAGCAGCACCGAGAGGAAGCAGACCAGCAGGAACTGCACCTGACTGATGCTCATTCCCACCCCGTCCGCCAGACTGCTCATCAGCCCCAACATGGAGGATTGTTCGTTGACCGGCTTGGCATCGCGCTGCTGGCGCAGCTCATCCTGCTGCAAGCGCAGCTTGGTGTTGGCGTGCTGCAACGAGGAGACGCCACTGGAGATGCGCTCCAGCTCGATGTATTTGCGGGCCGCCTCTTCGTTGAGCTGGATCTGCCGCTCGATGCTGGCGATCTGCTCGTCGAAACGGGCCAGCTCCCGCTCGTGGCGCGCCTGCTGGCTCAACACCGTATTGGTGGCGCTGTTGATGCCACCAATACTGCCGCCGATGGAGATGGCCGCAAGCACGCTGTAAAACAGCAGCGACCAGAGAGCACCACTCAGATCCCGCCGCGCCTTGCGCTCGCCGTACTCGTACCAGACGTAAAACTTGCCCAGCTCGAAGATGATGGCCAAGCCGCCGAACAGCCACTTCATCAGCGGGTTGTCATCGATGGAGAGGAACAGCAGCAGGGAGAAGATAATGGAGGCCAGAATGGCCAATCCGGTGAAACTGTATACCGTCGTCAGAGCGAACCACCCCTTGGGGTAGCGCTGTGTGGAGGAGTCCTGTGTGGTCATGATGAAGGGGTGTGCTGTGCAGGAAAAGTTGGCTGCCGATTATAGTCGCCAGACTCGCACAGAGAAGGGCAAATGACTGAATTCCTTCAGATTGGCAACCAGCTGCCCAGAGTGCGACCAAAACGGACAAATCGGCAGCAGAAAAGCGATACAATTCCTCCCTGACTTGATCATGTGGTGAGATGAGGTGCGATTCCGCCCGGGTTCAGCCCAGATCCGTACACTCATCCACCGTTGCAATTATCCGAGGCCATCATGAACAGTACGACCACCTTGCTACTCTCCCTTCTTCTGGTTACCGGCGGCGCCGCTGCGACACAGCAATATCCAGAGAGCGGTGGCACCGAATTTTCCGTCGATGAGCTTAAATTCAATCTGGACTGGGATGACAAACAGTTCGGCTGGACCCAGAACGACTGCCTCACTCTGGATATCGGGGAGACCTCCACCGTCGACTGCAAGGCGGTCAAATTCAATCTGGAAGATGAAGAGAATCGCAACCAGCCACCGAAAACCAACCAGGTCCCTGCCAACTCGCAGAGCGACCAGTAACAACAGGAGTACCCTTGCGATGACCCAAGCTAAACACAACCCCGTTATCCGACGCGGCGCCCTGCTGCTTTCCCTGCTCATGGCGCACGGCATCGCGGTTGCGGCACCGCCAAGCAAAAATAGCGATGGCATCAAGATCTCCGGTGATGACATCAAGATCAATCTCGACTGGGATGACAAGGAGTACGACTGGTGGCAAGACAACTGTCTGGATCTTGGCATTGGCGACAGCCGGATCAAACTCAACTGCGACAAGATGGATGGCAAGTACCGGGATCACTACAACCGCAGCATCCACAGCGGCAATAACCCGGGACAGGGTCACGACAAACAGAAGGATAAAAACAAGGGTAACGGCAAGAAAAACTGACCCCCCCTTTCCTTATCCAGCAGGGGCCTGGCGCCCCTGTGCTGATTGTTTTACCAATAATTCTCCGCACTGATATTGCCCGGTGCCCGCCGCAGATTCTTGGCCAACCCCAGCGCCAGCAAGGTTTGCTGGGTCTCTTTCACCATCTCCGGATTGCCGCAGATCAGCACTTGGCTCAGCTCGGGTGAGAACTCCAACCCCACTCTAGCCTGCAGCTGACCATTGGCGATAGCCGCCGGGATCCGCCCTGCCATTGCATCGGGCCAAGGCTCGCGGCTGACAAAGGGGACATAGCAAAAACGCTCGCCATATTGCTCGGCAAAGCTGGCGATCAAATCCTGATAGCTCAGCTCTTCGCCTTTGCGCACCCCGTGCACCAGCACCAGATTCTCGAAACGGTTGAAGGCTTCCCCATCTGCCAACATGGAGAGGAAGGGGCCGATGGCAGTGCCAGTCGAGAGCAGCCAGAGATCGCGCCCGGCGGGCACCTCATCCAGCGTCAGGAAGCCGGTGGCCTGGGATTGCACCAGCAATGTATCGCCCGCTTGCAGCAAGCCAAGGGACGGAGTCAGCTCACCGCTCGGGATCTCGACCAGATAGAACTCGTGGTATGGCGCAGAGGGGGGATTGACGAAGGAGTAGGCGCGCTGAATGCGGCGATCGCCCTGCTCGAGGGCCAGCTTGGTGAATTGGCCTGCCTTGTAGGGGACCAGCTCGGCCGCTACCCGCAGGGAGAACAGGGTGGGTGTCCATTCGATGCGTTCGATGACGCGACCTTCTACCCAAGCCATAATGATCTCCTCCAGTGGAACAGACCTTCACTCTACCCCCGGGCCGGAAAATAAAAAACCCGCGCAAGAGCGCGGGTTTTTTCTGCAAAAGCGAATCGCTATTACAGGGCAACAACCTGGATCTGTACGGTTGCTTTAACGTCAGCGTGCAGCTGAACAGCAACTTCGTAGTCACCGGTGTTACGCAGAACGTTGCCCATGCGGACTTCGCTCTTGGCAACGGCTACGCCGGCAGCAGTGATGGCTTCAGCCACGTCACGGGTACCGATGGAACCGAACAGCTTGCCTTCGTCGCCAGACTTGGAAGCGATAACCACAGTAGCCAGTTCGGCCAGCTTGGCAGCACGCTCTTCAGCAGCAGCTTTGTTGGCAGCCAGTTTGGCTTCCAGCTCAGCGCGACGAGCACCGAAAGCTTCGATGTTGGCCTTGGTGGCCATAACAGCTTTGCCTTGCGGGATCAGGTAGTTACGGGCATAACCAGATTTCACAGAAACTTGGTCACCCAGACCGCCCAGTTTGGCGATTTTGTCGAGCAGGATAACTTGCATTACCTTTCCTCTATAAATTTCGTTGAGTTAGGCTTAAGTGCCGGGCCGATTCTTACTTGTTGTGCAGATCGGTGTACGGCAGCAGAGCCAGGTAACGAGCACGCTTGATGGCGCGTGCCAGCTGACGCTGATACTTGGCGCGGGTACCGGTGATACGGCTCGGTACGATCTTGCCAGATTCAGTGATGTAGTTTTTCAGAGTAACGATATCTTTGTAGTCGATCTCGGTAACGTTCTCGGCGGTGAAGCGGCAGAACTTACGACGACGGAAATAACGTGCCATGGCCTTTATCCTCTAGTCAGTGATCCAGAATTACTCTTCGGAAGCAGCTTCAGTAGCTTCTTCGCGGCGCTCGTCGTCACGACGGGTGAAGCGCTCTTCTTTGGCCTTGGCCATCGGAGAAACTTCAGTCACGGCGTGCTTGGTGCGCATGATCATGTTGCGGATAACGGCATCGTTGAAGCGGAAGTTGGTTTCCAGCTCATCGATAACGGCTTGCTCTGCTTCTACGTTCATCAGAACGTAGTGGGCTTTGTGCAGTTTGTCGATCGGGTAAGCCAGCTGACGACGGCCCCAATCTTCCAGGCGATGAATGGTACCACCGGAGGTGGTGATGGCGCCGGTGTAACGCTCGATCATGCCGGGAACTTGCTCGCTCTGGTCCGGATGAACCATGAAGACGATTTCGTAATGACGCATTTTAGCTCCTTACGGATTAATTCAGCCTCCGCCCAGGTGCAGCCAGACCTCGGAGGCAAGGAACATAAAGGTGTTTAGTCGCTGCTTTTCTAGGGCGGCGTATTGTACGAAATCACATCCCTCACTGCAACTGACTGCCTTAAATGTTTTTCCCGATGGAAATCATCAGAAACAACAATTGATAATAATTATCATTTAGATCTATTCTTTCTCCATATCCTTATGGAGGGTGATGCCATGCAACCCGCACTGACGACTACGATTCCAGCCCGCAAATTCAAACTGACCCTGCTCGGGCCTGCCTTTATCGCCGCCATCGGCTATATCGACCCGGGCAACTTCGCCACCAATATTCAGGCGGGCTCTACCTTTGGCTACCAGTTGCTCTGGGTGGTGGTATGGGCCAACTTGATGGCCATGCTGGTGCAAACCCTCTCGGCCAAGCTCGGCATCGTCACCGGAAAAAATCTGGCGGAGCACATCCGCGACCGACTGCCGAAACCGGCGGTCTGGGCCTACTGGGTGCAGGCAGAGATCATCGCCATGGCCACCGATCTCGCCGAATTTATCGGCGCCGCAGTCGGCTTCAAGCTGCTGCTTGGCGTGACCTTGCTTGAAGGAGCCTGTATCACCGCCGTGGTAACCTGGGGGATCCTGATGTTGCAATCCCGTGGTCAGAAACCGCTGGAGTTCGTGGTCGGTGGCCTGTTGCTATTTGTCGCGGCGGCCTACATCGTAGAGCTGATCTTCTCCCGCCCCCATCTGCCCAGCCTGCTGGAGGGCGCCCTCTTCCCCGGTCTGCCCAATAGCGATGCCGTCTATCTGGCCGCCGGTGTGCTCGGTGCCACCGTGATGCCCCACGTTATCTATCTGCACTCGGCACTGACCCAGCACACGCAGGATCAGGGTTCAGTCAGCCAGCGGCTGCACACCACCCGGGTCGATGTGGCGATTGCCATGACCATCGCCGGCTTCGTCAATCTGGCGATGATGGCGATGGCGGCCGCCGCGTTCCACAGCTCGGGCCACCAGCAGGTGGCGGAGCTGGAATCCGCCTACCAGACCCTCACTCCACTACTGGGTCAGGCTGCCGCCACCCTGTTTGGCCTCTCGCTGGTCGCCTCCGGCATCAGCTCTACCGTGGTAGGGACCTTGGCCGGGCAAGTGGTAATGCAGGGTTTTGTCCGCTTTACCATCCCGCTCTGGCTGCGTCGCGCCATCACCATGGCTCCCGCCTTCGTGGTAATCGCTATGGGGCTCAACACCACCGAAATTCTGGTGTTGAGTCAGGTGATCCTGAGCTTTGGCATCGCGCTGGCCCTGATCCCGCTGTTGATGCTGACCGGCGATCGGGCGCTGATGGGGCAACATCGCAACCATCCGGTCACACAAGCCGTCGGCCGCCTTATCGTTGCGCTGGTGATCGGGCTCAATACCTATCTGCTGGTCGCCATGATCTAGCGAACCGTAAAACCGAGAAGAGAGGCTCATTAACTCTGGTTAATGAGCCTCTTCGCACTTTGGCGTATGCTGCCGCTTTCTCTTCTCATTTATCGTTGCGGGAGCCTTGCCATGGAACATACCCGAGTCAGCTTCGTGCTGGGCCATCATCAGGAGCAAGCCAGCGTGGTCTGCTGTCAGCGTGGCGACACCACACTGCTGGTCACCGACCTCACCCCCTTTCATCCCCAGAGCCACCTCTGGCCCGATCAGCCGGGGGATGTGGGCCATGCTCGCTGGGAAGGGGGCGAAGCCGCCATTGGCCCTTGCCGGATGGGGGCCATCAGCCCGGATGGCGAGCTGTTTGTCGATACTGCGATTCCGGTCAAACGGGGCGCAGAGGGGTGGAGTTTCGTGGTGGTCCATCCACTGACCGGAGACCACGCACTAGCCGTTGGCAACCAGGTCGAATTGCAAGTAGATAGGGCTGCCCGCCACGCGTTGAGTCTGGGCCATAGTGGCTGCCATCTGGCGGCGTTGGCGCTCAATCGAGTACTGACTCCCTACTGGCGCAAGGAGGTAAGCGAGCGCGATGCACTGGGCCAGCCCGACTTCGACCGCCTGGCTATTCAAAGCTCTCGGGTCGAGCCTTGTGGATCGCGGGAGCAGTACCGCATCGGCAAGAGCCTGCGCAAGAAGGGGGTCAACAGCGAGGCGCTGCTGGCAGATCTGGCGCTGATTGAAGTGCAGGTCAACCAGCAACTGGCCGACTGGATCGCAGCCGAAGGCGAGATCCGCCGCAGCCGCGCTGGCGAGGCGATCATCGATTCCCGTTACTGGCACTGCATGCTGGAAGGCCAGGAGATCACCATTCCCTGTGGCGGCACCCATGTTGCCTCGCTCGCCGAGTTGGGGGAGGTCAAGGTACAGCTCACTCAAGTGGAAGAGGGCTTTGCCATGCTGACCCGGGTCACGCCAACCGAGGCCTGAGTCGCAAACTTGACCACTCAGGGCTAACGCCCAAATTGGCAATAGAGAAGTATCGCAAATGAGGGGGCATCATCATGCCTCTCAACGCCAGTCATGACGGGCCGATGCTTCTCTTTTAACCACTCCCTGATTAGAATGCGCCTCCCACAGGAGGCACATCACCCATGAGTAGTACCCAACTACGCACCACCCCGGATCGACTTCGTTATCTGGTTCTCTACGAAGGCATCGGGCTGGCACTGGTCGCACCGCTGATCAGCCAGCTGTTCGGTCAGGGCGTCGCCGAGGTCGGTTCGCTGGCCATCTTCTTCTCCATCGTCGCCACTGCCTGGACCTACGGCTGGAACCTGTTGTTCGACAAGGGGTTGCTCAAACTTTGCGGACGCACCAACAAGCGACCACTGGACCGCTTCCTGCACGCGTTTGGCTATGAGGCGAGCTTTATGATGCTCTCCCTCCCCTGCGTCATGTTCTGGCTCGATTTGGGAGTGTGGGACGCCCTGATGCTGGATCTCGGCTTCGTCGCCTTCTACCTCGTCTACATCATGGTCTTTACCTGGGCCTATGAGCGGATCTGGCCGCTGCCATCCAACCCGCAAACGGCATAAGGCCTCAGCCGCAACGAGGCCGACAGAAGGAAAAGTCAGGAAGGACTAATAGGAAGGATGGGAGAATCCCATAAAAACAATGCCAGTCAGCAAGCTGACTGGCATTGGACAAAACAGACTTTCGGACTTACTTGACGGCGTCTTTCAGAGCCTTGCCAGCCACGAATGAAGGCACGTTGGCAGCAGCAATCTGGATCTCTTTACCAGTTTGCGGGTTACGACCGGGGCGGCCTGCGCGGTGGGTGACCTTGAAGGTGCCAAAACCGACCAGTTGCACAGCATCGCCTTCTTTCAAGCTCTGGGTAATACCATTGATGATCTCTTCCAGAGCCACTTTGGCCTGAGCTTTGCTCAGATCTGCTTTGGCGGCAATCGCATCGACAAGTTGAGCTTTGTTCATAACATTTCCTTTATGATCGGGCATTTAGCGCTGGGTCACTCTATGCAAAAAAAAACGCACAGGCAAAGCCTTTATCGAGCCGAACGCGTCAAACGCTGGGGTTTTCATCAAGATCTGCGGAAATAGTCACATTCCACACGCGAAAAACCGTGAGCAGGCCTGAAACCTGCTAGCACGCAGACACAATCCGCTGACTATTTCTTCGCCACTTAACATTATCCCCCCATGGCTATTGACGCTTGCCCAGATTTTCCCTAGTTATAGGTTGTGTCACTGCTCAAACGGCTCGGAATACCGAACAATCGGCCAGCCTTTGCCCCACGGAGGGATAGGGATTATGTTGACGAAACTGGAACAGACCAAGCAGGCGCTGGCAGGCAAGCATAAAGCTATCGACGACTGGCTGGATGCAAGGCAAGCGTTGCTGGTTGGATACATGCAGCTGGCAGGCCTTACTCCGGCGCGGACCAAGCAACGCAGCCTGCCCAAAACAGAAGAGCTGCATCAGTTTTGCGACCGTCTAGTCGACTATGTCAGCGCGGGCCATTTCGAGATCTACCACCACGTCGTCACCGCCTTCGAGCAAGCCAGCGGCGAAACACTGGAGCTGGCCAAGCGCATTTATCCCCATATTCGTGCCACTACCGAGTTTGCCCTCGAATTCAACGACAAATACAGTGATGCCGACGAGGCCCAACTGCTACTGCTCGATGATGACCTCAACGAATTGGGCCCGGTACTGGAGGATCGCTTCAAACAGGAAGATCGCCTGGTCAAGGCACTCCATGTGGTGGAGTTCCTCAGTGCCCAGCAAGCCTGATTGCTATTTTCGGAGCAAGTTCAAGATACTGGCAGCCAAGGTGCATTACACTCAGAGCAATGATTCCCTGTGTCCAGCTGATTCCAAACTAGGAGATGAGCATGTCTGAGCGCCGCCGTTTTGCACGGATCCTCTATTTGACCACGGCCGAACTCACCCAGGGGGAGCACAAGTGGCAGACTCAGCTTGTCGACATATCCCTGCAGGGCGCCCTGTTAATCCGACCGGATGATTGGGAGAGCCGTGACAACAAGGAGTACCAGCTCAGTTTTGTCCTGAGTGGCAGCGACATCGAGATCAAGATGCAGGTCGAGCTAACCCATGAAGCCAGCAAGAAGCTGGGGTTCTACTGCCACCACATCGACATCGACAGTGCCACCCACCTCAAGCGGATGATCGAGCTTAACGTCGGTGACGAAGAGCTGCTCCACCGCGAGCTGGAACAACTGCTGAGCGAACATCTGGAACATAGCCAGCCCTGATGGCAGGTTCCAGCCCATAAAAAAGAGCGCCGAGGCGCTCTTTTTCCGTTGTGCTGTTGTATCGATTGCAATGCTGAGGGATTACAGCGCCTCGAGTGCCTCAGACAGCTTCTTGACCGGCACCACTTCCATCCCTTCGATGGGATGCTTGGGGGCATTGGCGTGCGGCACGATGGCACGGCGGAAACCGTGCTTGGCCGCCTCCTGCAAACGCTCCTGGCCGGACGGCACCGGGCGAATTTCACCGGAAAGACCCACTTCGCCAAAGACCACCAGATCCTTGGGCAGCGCCTGATCCCGGAAACTGGAGACCATCGCCAGTAGCAGCGCCAGATCCGCACTGGTCTCCTCGACCTTGACCCCGCCAACCACGTTGATGAAGACATCCTGATCCGCCATCTGCAGCCCGCCGTGACGGTGCAGCACCGCCAGCAACATGGCGAGCCGGTTGTGATCCATCCCCACCGCTACCCGACGCGGGTTGGAGAGCTGGGAGTAATCCACCAGCGCCTGCAACTCCACCAGCAGCGGCCGGGTGCCCTCCCAGATCACCATGACGATGGAACCGGGCGCCTGCTCCTGCCCCCGACTGAGGAAGATGGCGGAGGGATTGCTCACCTCGCGCATCCCCTGTTCAGTCATGGCAAAGACCCCCAGCTCGTTGACCGCACCGAAGCGGTTCTTGTGAGAGCGCAGAGTCCGAAAACGGGAGTCATGGCCACCGTCAAGCAGCACAGAGCAGTCGATGCAGTGTTCCAGTACCTTGGGGCCAGCCAGACTGCCATCCTTGGTCACATGACCCACCATGAAGATGGCCACATGGTTCTGCTTGGCGTAACGGGTCAGTAACGCTGCTGCCTCACGCACCTGTGAGACCGAACCGGGAGAAGATTGGACATCCGCCACATGCATCACCTGAATGGAGTCGATCACCATGATCTGCGGCTGCTCCTGCTGGGCAATCAGGCAGATCTGCTCAACGCTGGTCTCGGAGAGCATCCGTAGCTTGTCGGTAGGCAAACCAAGGCGGTTGGCCCGCATTGCCACCTGCTGGAGCGACTCCTCACCGGTGACATAGAGAGTTTTCATCCGCTCTGCCAGACCACACATGGTCTGCAGCAGCAGGGTCGACTTGCCCGCCCCCGGGTTACCACCGATCAGAATCGCCGAGCCGGGCACCACACCGCCACCAAGCACCCGATCCAACTCCTTGAAACCGGAAGTAAAACGGGGGATTTCGGTGGTGGCGATCTCTGCCAGTGTCTGTACCTGACTGCCGACCGCGCCGGCATAACCGGTGTAACGGGCACTCTTGCCTGCGGGAGTGACGGAGCCAAGGCGTACCTCGGTGATGGTATTCCACTCCTTGCACTCGCTGCATTGACCTTGCCAGCGTGTGAAGTCGGCACCACATTCGGAACAAACATAAGCAGTTTTATTTTTAGCCATTGATAACTCGGGGACAGGATGAATTCCTGCTTGATATACTTGTTTGCGACCGACAGATCAAACCCAGAATCGGAAAAGTGACTTTCCGTGGCAGGAACACATGGATTCAGTACACCAACAACATCTGATTGAACAACTTGTACCCCTGCTGCGGGAGAAAGATTTCGAAGAGATCTTCAACCGTCTGACCCAGGACGAAAACAGTAACGGCCGTTTTCTGATCAAGATGGAGCTCAATCGCAAATGCTCCCCTTGCCGCAGGGTTATCGACATGCGCGATGAACTGGAGGACGAGTGCCTGGTGCACGAGTTCGACGGTATCACCCACTTTATGCCGGCCGAGGCCATCGGACTGTTTCAGTCCCAGTGCTATCTCTACCGTGACGCCTATACCCTTGGCGTTTACGAAGCGCTGCAACAATGGCAAAAGAACCATCACCACGCCCGGGTGGATGGCCTGCTGCAACCCCCTGTCAGCCCCTTCCGGCAATACGACGTCAACACCATCGTCTTTGCCAGTTACTACGGGCGACGACAAGAGCGGATGCACTTTAGCTCGCCCTTGCTCATCAAACTTCATGACGGGGAGAAGTTGTTCGCCAAAAGTTCCGATCTTTCCCTCGGCGGCATGAGAGTCTCGGTCCCCTATTTGCCCAATTACCAGACCGGCGCTCAGGTCGAGGTCTTCTTTACCGGGCTGGAGCGGGATCACCCCAATCCGGTGCTGCATCAGCCGGTCGGTTACCAGATCCTCGGTGAAGAGAGCAAGGAAGGGAAGTATTGGCTGAGGCTGGTACGCTCCGGTGAGCAGCCCGCCTTCGATGCCTTCCTCAGCGACTTTATCGAAGCCAACAAGATCCGCTATCGGGTCAGCGTCGACTATCTGCTCTCCGCCGCCATCATCAAGGGATATGAGCAGTTCTACCTGCCACGGATGACCGGCATGCCGCTCTTCTTCAGCACAGGAGACTGTCCCTCACTCGAGATAGCACTGCGCACCGAGAACAACCAGCACCTGCTGGAGTATTGGCGCGACGAGAAAAACCGCGATGCCCTGGCGGGACTCTTCTCAGCAAAACGGATGAAACGCCTCTGCCCTGCTCCCGGCACCACGACCGAAACCCTCATCTACTGCTTCACCCACACGGTACGCAGCCATATCTATTTCTTCTCTGCCACTGCTGAAGAGCTGCGCCAGAGTGGTCTCACCGCCCTCTTCTTCCAGGTGGGCTCCCGACGTCCCAGCTGGCGTGTCTACAAGTTTTCACTGGAGGCGTGTGAATCGCTGGAGGCAGATGTAGGGCAGTTGCAGGGGGTCGAAAATTCGCAACTGCAGGATATTCTGTTACTCGAACGTCTCAAACTGATTGGGTATTGCGGCCTGCTGCAGGAGATCAGTCTGGAGTCCCAACGGGAGGAGTTCCGCCCGGAGGGCGAGCTGGGCAATAATGCCAATGAATTGCAACGTTTTGGTCACGAGGTGGGCGTTGCCCCCTTCGAGATTGAATCCCTGCACTATGTCCAGTTGCGCAAGGAGCTGCGCTATATCCACAAAACAGCCGTTGCCATCCATCACAATGGCAAGTCATGGCTTGGCTGGACCCGAGATATTTCTGCCCATGGCCTGCAGGTCGAGCTGGAAGATGCCTTTATCGGCGAGAAAAACGATGTGGTGACCATCGCCCTGCCCCGTCTGCAGGAGTTATCCAAGAGCATGGATCTGCAGCATCTCTCCTACCGGCTGGTTAGTCTCAACATGACTCGCACCGTGCTGCACCTCTGTATCGACGGGGATTCCGATCGTCATACCGGTCGTCAGTTCTTCAGCCTGCTGATCGAGAGCAACCAGAACAAGCTCAAGGCGGCGCAGGAGCAGCGCCGTTATCGCGGACTGGCGCGAGCCCTGCGCAATATTTACACCCACCACCTGTTCAACTCACCGGTCTATATCAACAAACTGAAGGGTGCCCCCAAGCCAGCCGCCATCGGCAAGTCACTCACTCCGCGCAGCCTGCAACAACTGTTAACCGCCTGTGCCGAGCAACCTGAGCAGGAGAACCTCTATCCGCTGTTTCAGGGGGAGTTGTTCAAGGAGCTGCTGATGAATCCGTTGCGAGCCATCGAGCGGGAGGACAAACCGCGTGAAGATGAGGTCTATATTGCCAGCATCCAGACCAAGGCGGGCCTCCCCATCTTCACCAGCCGCCTCGCCAGCAGCTTTAGCAACCTAAAAGAGAAGCGCCAGTTCATCGAGCTGGCACTGCAGCAGGGAGAATTCTACTCGGTGCTGGTCGGCATCTCCCGCACCGGACGCCCCGACACCAACTTCATTGCCAATGAGCTGGACTACATCGCCAAGTTCGCCATTCACAAGGCAAAGCGGCTGGAAGAGGAGTTGTGGAGTGTCGTGGGGGTTGGCGAGCTGACCGACACCACCCAGGCAACTCTGTTCCGGTTCGGCATCACGCAGCCGCCCCGCTGATCCCATCGACACGGGCGCACTATGTGCCCTGTTTTTTGTCATGCTGCCTGCGGATTGAGCAGCCATTCCAGGATCCGGGGAAAGTGATCCTCCTGCGCCTGCGGGGCGGTCAGCATATTGATGTGGTCATAGTCAAGCCGGTTGCCATTATCACGCCCCAGGCGGGTGTGACGAGCAGCCGAGCCTATCTCGTCGCTGAAACGGCGCACATCGGTCGGATGGCCCAATACCTTGTCGGCTCTGGCAGAGATCATCCAGAGTGGCGGCCAGTTGACCCGTGCCGCCCCCTCGTCATAGGCAAAACCGTCGTGAGGATCCCGCCAGGGGCCACACTTGACCCAGGGGATGGTCTCCTGCAGATAGCGCAGCGGCTCGTCGTCAGCACCGATCTTCAGAGTACGAGCCGCCAGAAAACCACGGCGGCGAGCCAGCCAGGGGGCCAGCCGATTCCAGACCAGATCCACCTTCAGCCAGCGCTCGGGATTGTGCACCGACACACCGCGCTTGGTGCCAAAAAACAGCAGACTGGCCACCTGATCCGCCAGCTCGGGGAAGCGCACCAGGGTCGAGGCCATGATGACACCGCCCCAGGAGTGGGCCACCCAGTGCACCTTGAAGCCATGATGGCACTCGGCAATCCAGCGATGCAGGGCGGGCAAGTCCTCGGTGATTAGCTCGTGCTGGCCGTGCTCCGCCAGCTCGGCGATGGCCGGAGTGCTGAGCCCCCGTCCCCGCAAATCAGCCACATAGACCTGATAGCCGTGGCGGGCCAAAAAACAGGCCAGCCCCTTGCCCGATTCGGTGTAAAAGATGCGGCCGTTCTCGATGGCGCCGTGCACCATCAGGATCGGCTCGCCATGCACGGCGACCCGGGGTTTGATGTGGCGAACATGCAGTTGATGGGCGCCACAGGGGATAAACAGAGACTGCTGCAACAATTCCATTTTTATTGGTTTCCTCCTTGAAACACAGTCAGCGCTTGTCCCAGCGTTGTTCGCTGCAGGCCCGCGCCGCCAGCAGGCAGATCACCCCCTCCAGATCGTGATGATTGAGGGTGGCCGCAGCCTGCGCCCGCACCAGCGGCTTGGCATGAATAGCAACCCCAAGACCTGCCACGCCCATCATCTTGAGATCGTTAGCACCATCGCCGATGGCCACGGTCTGGGCGGCAGCAATGCCGTACTCCTGAGCAAGCTGCTGTAACACCTCGGCCTTGACGCTGGCATCAACGATGCGCCCGCTCACCTTGCCAGTCAGCTGACCCCCTTCCACCGCCAGCTCGTTGGCGAAGATAGCATCGAGCCCCAGCGCCTGCTGCAACTCGCCGGCAAAACGGGTAAAACCGCCGGAGGCGATGGCCACCTTCCAGCCAGCCTCTTTGAGGGTATCGACCATCAGTTGCAAGCCGGGCATCCACGGCATGTTGGCGGCCACCTCGTCGAGAATGGTGACCGGCGCTCCAGCCAGCAGGGCCACCCGGTTGCGCAGACTGTCGGAGAACTCCAGTTTGCCCTGCATGGCAGCAGCTGTTACCGCCGCCACCTGATCGCCGACCCCCGCCAGCCGCGCGATCTCGTCGATGCACTCGATACGGATCGCGGTGGAATCCATGTCCATCACCAACAGGCCGGGTTCGCTCAGGGTGGGTAGTGCCGGCAGGTGGCAGAGATCGATCTCCCACTCACCGCTCTTGAGCTCGGCCACCAACTCGGAAGAGAAGCGATCGCAGCCAAGCAGCAGCAGCGGCACCTCCGTCACCTCGGTGGGAGGATAGAGGGTGGCCACCAGCCCCTGCGCAGCCAACAGTGGTGACAGATGCGTCAGATGGGAGGCGCCCAGCCCCTTGCCAAACAGTACCAACCAGCCGCCCGCCTGCGGGGTCTCTGTCGGTTGCAACGCATCGGCGTTGAGCTGCCAACAGGGTGAGCCGGACAACAACGCAGGCCAATCGGATAACAGAGGGGGGAGCCGGGACAACAACATAAGAGATACGCCTTCCTTGGTGATCAGGGGGTTAACAATGCTGACCCAGAGTAGCGTATTGCTTTTTGCGCAGGCAAGCGCCAAGATCCGGCACTCATTGTCAGCATGAGGTCTCGCGCTTGCAGCGTCATCTTCCCATCAAACGTGTACTCAGTCTGGTAGCCGGCCTGCTGCTCGGCTGCTGGGTACTGGTTGTTCTCCTTCATATGCAGGGAGAGAGCCAGGCTGCGCTGCACACCGAAGCACGCAACCGCGCCCAGGCACTGGTCGCCTATGCTGCCCGCGACATGAAGCGCTGGCTCAAGGAGGAGAACAGCAGTGAGCTGGAACGGCTGGCGCGGGATCTGGCGACCGAGCCGGAGATCCTCGATGTCACACTCTATGATGGACGCGGCATTCCCCTCGCCCAGTCGGAACAGGCCGTACCGCTGGAGAGCCTGCTACCCATCGGTGACAATAACAAATCGATGCCGGAACAAGGCAAGGGGCGGATCCAGTTCGTACAGGAGGTCCTGGATGGCGATCAGACACTGGGCTACCTGCGCATCACCCTGGAAGAGCAGCAGATGCTGGCGGACAAGGACACCAGACTCAAAACGATTCAGGAGAAACAGCGGCTGATATTGCTGATTGCGCTGCTGGCAGGTCTGCTTATCTCCTATGGCATTCGTCGCAACTATATGCGAGTGCGCAAGCACAAAAAACGAAGTCCTCCACCCTCCCCGCCGCCAACCAACAATGATGCGGCGCAGTAAACGGATAAAGAAACGGCGACCAGAGGTCGCCGTTTTTGCATGGTTCCAGAGGCTGCGGGATTAGTTGTCGCCCAACAGGACGGAATCCAGCGCGATTTCGATCATATCGTTGAAGGTCAGCTGACGCTCTTCAGAGGTGGTCTGCTCACCGGTACGGATATGGTCGGAGACGGTGCAGATGGTCAGCGCCTTGGCACCGTACTCTGCGGCCACGCCGTAGATACCAGCGGCTTCCATCTCGACACCCAGGATGCCGTATTTTTCCATGACGTCGAACATGGAGGGGTCCGGGGTGTAGAACAGGTCGGCGGAGAAGATGTTACCGACGCGCACGGCAACGCCCTTGTTCTTGGCGGCCTGCACGGCATTGGCAACCAGGTCGAAGTCAGCGATGGCAGCGAAGTCGTGATCCTTGAAGCGCAGACGGTTTACTTTGGAGTCGGTGCAGGCACCCATACCGATCACCACGTCACGCAGTTTCACGTCTTCACGCACGGCACCACAGGAGCCCACACGGATCAGGGTCTTCACACCGTAATCGGTGATCAGCTCTTTTGCGTAGATGGAGCAGGAGGGGATACCCATGCCGTGGCCCATTACGGAGATACGACGGCCCTTGTAGGTACCGGTAAAGCCGAACATGTTGCGCACGTCGCAGATCTGCTCGACGTTCTCCAGGAAAGTTTCAGCGATGTACTTGGCGCGCAGGGGGTCGCCCGGCATCAGCACGGTATCAGCAAAGGCGCCATCTTTCGCATTGATATGAGGAGTTGCCATTCTCTTGATTCCTTCACACTAGGTTGAGTTTTATTGTTTTATAAATTGCCCGCCGCCGAAGTGGCGGGCGGGTAAATTACAGGAAGCTGGTACCGTACGCCAGTTTCGGCAGGCCGTGGTAAGCCGCGATGCTCTGGCCGATATCGGCAAAGGTCTCGCGACGACCGACAGAGCCAGCCTTGACCGGCTTGCCGAAGAACAGCACCGGAATGTATTCGCGGGTGTGGTCGGTACCACCCCAGGTCGGGTCGCAGCCGTGGTCGGCAGTCAGCACCACCACGTCGCCATCTTGCAGCAGCTCAAACAGCTCCGGCAGGCGGGAATCGAAATACTCCAGCGCACCGGCATAACCGGCAACATCACGGCGGTGGCCGTAGGAGGAGTCGAAGTCCACAAAGTTGGTGAAGACGATGGTGTTGTCACCGGCCGCTTTCACCTCTTCCAGCGTGCGATCCCACAGCTCGGTCAGACCGGTCCCTTTCACCTGCTTGGTGATGCCCTGCTGGGCATAGATGTCGGCGATCTTGCCGATGGAGACCACCTGACCACCCGCATCTTTCATGTAATCCAGCACGGTCGGCGCCGGCGGCAGCACTGAGTAGTCGTGACGGTTGCCGGTACGCTTGAAGTTGCCCTTGCCAGTGCCCACAAACGGACGCGCAATCACGCGGCCGATGTTGTAGGGCTCCAGCAGCTCGCGCACGATGTGGCACAGCTCATAGAGCTTCTCGAGGCCGTAGGTCTCTTCGTGGCAGGCAATCTGGAACACGGAGTCGGCAGAGGTGTAGAGGATCGGCTTGCCGGTCTTCATGTGCTCTTCGCCCAGATCGTCCAGCACCTGGGTACCAGAAGCGTGGCAGTTGCCCAGATAGCCCGGCAGACCAGCCTTCTCGACGATGGCGTCCAGCAGCTCCTGCGGGAAGCTGTTGTGGTGATCCTTGAAGTAGCCCCACTCGAACAGCACGGGCACGCCGGCGATCTCCCAGTGACCGGACGGGGTATCCTTGCCGGAGGAGAGCTCCTGAGCAAAGCCGTAGGCACCGACCACCTCGATATCTTTCTTCAGCCCTTCCGGGAAGTAGCCGGAGGCCTGCTCGC
Organism: Aeromonas sp. 602200; assembly: GCF_049173895.1. NCBI lineage: Bacteria > Pseudomonadati > Pseudomonadota > Gammaproteobacteria > Aeromonadales > Aeromonadaceae > Aeromonas > Aeromonas sp. 602200. The sequence goes on along the minus strand of NZ_JAAKSL010000006.1, from coordinate 142,302 downwards.
AGGCGTGGCCCAGACCCAGCTTGTTGAGGTTCGGCAGATTGAGGGCGCCACGGCCTTCAATTTCACCTGCCGCACACGCCTTGGCGATATGGCCAAGGGTGTTGGCGCCCACATCTCCGAACTTGTCGGCGTCGGCAGCAGCGCCAATACCGAAAGAGTCCATCATCAGAATAAAGGTACGTTTCATGGGTCTTCCCCTTGTTACAAATCGGCCAAGGTGATACGGCGGTACACTTCAGGCAGTGCTTCCGGCCGCTCGCCACCAATCCGAACAGCCGCCTGCACCATGCTGGCAGCCTGAGCATATTGCTCTTCAGTCTGAGCGTGGATCATCGCGATCGGCTTGTCAGCATCAACACTTTGACCCAGGCGGATAAAGTCGGTCAGACCGACCGCATAATCAAGTTTGTCACCGGCAGCGCGGCGACCACCGCCCATCGCCACCACGGCCAGACCCAGCTCGCGTGTATCCATGGCGGTCACGAAACCGCTGTTGGCCGCGAAGACCGGGCGCACGATGGCAGCCTTGGGCAGGTAAGCGTCATAACGCTCCATAAAATCGGCCGGGCCACCGAGACCAGTCACCATGCGACCGAAGATCTCGGCTGCCTTGCCGTTATCCAGCACCGCCTGCAGCTTGGTGCGGGCATCGCGCTCGTCGCTGGCAAGACCGGCGGAGATCAGCATCTCGGCGCACAGCGCCATGGTCACTTCGTGGATCCGCGGGTTGCGGTATTCACCTGTCAGGTAACGCACCGCTTCACGTACTTCCACCGCGTTACCGGCGCTGGAGGCCAGCACCTGGTTCATATCGGTCAAGAGCGCAGAGGTGCGGCAACCGGCACCGTTGGCCACGGCCACAATGCTCTTGGCCAGCTCTTCGGAGGCTTCGAAGGTTGGCATAAAGGCGCCGGAGCCCACTTTCACATCCATCACCAGCGCTTCGAGCCCGGAGGCGAGCTTCTTGGAGAGGATGGAGCCGGTGATCATGGCGATGGATTCGACGGTTGCAGTAATGTCACGTACTGCATAGATACGCTTGTCAGCGGGTGCAAGATCGCCGGTCTGGCCGATGATGGCCACGCCCGCCTCTTTCACCACTTTCAGGAAACGGTCGTTGTCGACCGAGGTCTGGTAGCCGGGAATGGCATCCAGCTTGTCGAGGGTACCGCCGGTATGGCCCAGACCACGACCGGAGATCATCGGCACGAAACCGCCACAGGCAGCGACCATCGGGCCAAGCATCAGAGAGACCACATCACCCACACCGCCGGTGGAGTGTTTGTCGACAATCGGGCCACCCAGATTGAGGTGATCCCAGGTTAGCACCATGCCGGAGTCGCGCATGGCGCAGGTCAGGGCGACCCGCTCATCCATGGTCATGTCTTTGAAGTAGACCGCCATCGCCAGTGCAGCGATCTGCCCCTCGCCGATGGTGTTATTGGTAATGCCCTGGACGAAGAATTGAATTTCTTGGGTACTGAGCGCTTCACCGTTGCGCTTCTTGCGAATAATTTCTTGAGGCAAAAACATCTTTCATTCCCTCCGCCATTGCTGGCGTTACACAAGCCTGAATCTTTGCCCGCACACCGCATGGTGGGGGCTAACAGGGCGGACAGCCGTCCGCCCTCTCATCAACCTATTAGTAACCGCTGGTGTTGGCTGGCTTGTCGCCATGCCCCAGAGTGGCCAGCAGACTGGCCAGCAGGCTGGATGCACCAAAGCGGAAGGTACGGGCGGATACCCAGTCGTTGCCGAGGATCTCTTCGGCCATGGCCAGGTACTGACCGGCCACGGCGGCATCTTTCACGCCACCAGCTGGCTTGAAGCCGACTTTCGGATTCTTGGCTTTGATCACTTCCATCATGATCCGCGCCGCTTCTGGGGTCGCATTGACCGGCACCTTGCCGGTGGAGGTCTTGATGAAGTCGGCACCGGCATCGATACAGATTTCGGAAGCGCGACGGATCAGCGCCTCTTCTTTCAGCTCGCCGGTTTCGATGATCACTTTCAGCAGCACGTTGGCACCGCAGGCCTCTTTACAGGCTTTGACCAGATCAAAACCGATCTGTTCATTACCGGCCATGAAGGCGCGATACGGGAACACCACGTCCACTTCATCAGCACCGTAGGCGACAGCGGCACGGGTTTCGGCCACGGCGATCTCGATGTCGTCGTTGCCGTGCGGGAAGTTGGTCACGGTCGCAATGCGTACGTCGGCAGCGCCGATCTCACGCAGTGTCTTGCGAGCGATAGGGATAAAACGGGGGTAGATGCAGACGGCGGCGGTCAGGCCAGCCGGTGACTTGGCCTTATGGCACAGGTCGATCACCTTCTGATCGGTGTCGTCATCGTTCAGGGTGGTCAGGTCCATCAGATTCAGGGCGCGCTGAGCGGCCACTTTCAGATCAGTCATTCTGTTCTCCAAAGTCTCGATTTAATCCAGATAACCGGGCACCACCATACCATCCAGCGATGGATGCACAGGCAGTAATCCCCAGCTATACGGGAATGGAATTACAGTGCGAAGGCACCGGCACTATCGGGATGCTATTCAAAACACCCTGCAGGCACTGCGACTGTAAATAAGGCAAGAGCCCTGTCACTTTCTTACAAAAGTGCGGACTTGGTTCCATGAAGACTTGAGAAAGGCCGACAACATCTGACCCGACTTCCCAATCAATTCCATTTGACCGCCAACACCCGATTTCATCGAGTATTAGTCATTGCCAGCACCCTGCTGGCAACGCCTATTTCAGCCGAGATACCCCCTGTTTGCAAGCCGGATTTGCCAATTTCAGAGGTACCTCACATCTGACAAATCCAGGTCTAAAAAAGCCTTACGAAAAGAAACGGGTCAGGATCCATGAGTAGGCCAATCCCCCCAGATAGACCCCGACGATCCCCATTACCCCGGATAAAACGGGAGGCGCCGGGATCGGCAATTTGAGGAAAGAAAACAACAAACCAACTATAAAGCCGGCCACCATCGCCAGTAGCACTTCATTCATATAACCTCCGATTTGACTCATTTTATTATTAGTTTAGATAGGAAAACGGTTGTCACCGCTCCATACGCGAACGCCACGGCAGATGCCGTGGCGTTCGTGTTTATACCCTGTCAGTCAGGCGGCGATTACATGCCGGACAGTGCCAGGAAGAAGCCTGCGATAGTGGCAGACATCAGGTTGGACAGAGAGCCAGCCAGTACGGCTTTCAGACCAAAGCGTGCAATGGTACCGCGGCGGTTCGGCGCCATGGACCCCAGACCACCCAGCAGGATGGCAACAGAGGAGAGGTTGGCAAAACCACACAGCGCGAAGGAGATGATCGCCTTGGTGTGATCGGACATGGCCACACCGTTGATCAGCACTTCGTCTTTCAGGTACGGAGCGAAGTTCAGGTAAGCCACGAACTCGTTCACTACCAGCTTCTGACCGATGAAGGAACCAGCAACCACTGCTTCATTCCAAGGCACACCGATCAGGAAGGCCAGCGGGGAGAAGATCCAGCCCAGCAGCAGTTCCAGAGAGAGTTGCGGATAACCGAACCAGCCACCCACACCGGAGAAGATGCCGTTGATCATGGCGATCAGACCGATGAAGGCCAGCAGCATGGCGCCGACGTTCAGGGCCAGTTGCATACCGGCAGAAGCGCCAGCAGCAGCAGCGTCAATGACGTTGGCAGGCTTGTCATCCAGCTCGGCATCGGCAGAGCTTTCGTCGTAGTTCGGGGTCTCGGTCTCGGGAACCAGCAGCTTGGCGAACAGCAGACCACCCGGTGCAGCCATGAAGGAGGCAGCAATCAGGTACTCCATCTTCACGCCCATGGAGGCGTAACCGGCCAGTACGGAACCGGCAACGGAAGCCAGACCACCACACATGACGGCGAACAGCTCGGAGTCAGTCATCTTGGAGATGTAGGGACGAACCACCAGCGGCGCTTCGGTCTGACCGACGAAGATGTTGGCAGTTGCAGAGAGGGATTCGGTGCGGGAAGTACCCAGTACTTTCTGCAGACCGCCGCCCAGCAACTTGATGACCATCTGCATGATGCCCAGGTAGTAGAGCACTGCAATCAGGGAGGAGAAGAAGATGATGACCGGCAGAACACGGAAGGCAAAGACAAAGCCGCCGCCACCGAACACTTCAAACATCTTGTTGCTGACCAGACCGCCAAACAGGAAGTCGATCCCGTTCTGGCCGTAGCTGATCACGCTGGATACCGCGTCGGACACGCCGACCAGGATATCGCGACCAACCGGAACATAGAGAACAAACGCCCCCAGACCGGCTTGAATTGCGAACGCACCGACAACGGTACGGACGTTGATTGCCTTGCGATTGCTGGAGAACAGCACCGCGATAAGGACGAGCGTCGCCATCCCTACCAGACCCATGAACAAATTCATTATTATCTTCCTCTAGTAGCACCTAGCTTGTTAGCGAGTTGTTATTAAACCCAACTAATCAAGGGGAGCGCATTATACTAATTAAAGTCCGATAAAATAGAATGCTGGTCACATTTTATCGTTATCAAAATGTCCAAGTGTCACAAAATTAGACAGCAAACGATTTTTACGCTCATTTTTTTTCCTGACAACTAAATCAGGTGTTGCGAATTTGTTTCATAGCTATTGGTCGTGATGGAAAATATGTCGGGCAGTTTCAAATAACACCTTGGCAACATCTGCCGATGGTTCATCCCGCAAGGTCATCAATATTTCCGCTATTTTCGGCAGCGCTTCCGGGGTATTCCGGGTGCCTTGCTCACCTTGTAAGGGCATATCGGGCGAATCGGTTTCCAGCACCAGAGCCTTGAGCGGCATGGCCCGAAATACCTCTCGCGTCTTGTTAGCCCGTTCAAAACTGATCACCCCGCCCACCCCGAGTCGAAAGCCCAGTTGCCAGAAAGCCTCCGCCTGCTGCAACGAACCGCTGAAAGCATGGATCACCCCGCCACGAGGCGGCTTGAAGCGGCGCAACAGCTTGGCCACAGTGTCATTGGCACGCACCGAGTGGATCATCAGGGGAAGCCCGACATCGGCAGCCAGCCGGATCTGAGCCTCAAACAGCGCAAGCTGCCCCTCCTGCGGCACGTGAGAACGGAGGTCCAGCCCACACTCGCCTATGGCCACCAGCCCGCCAGGCTGGCTCATTACCAGCATTCGCAGCCGATCCATCACCCCCTCCCGCTGTTCACCGGCATACCAGGGATGAACGCCCAGACCATAAAAGAGGCCGTCATGTTGCTCTGCCAGTGCCATCACACGAGTCCAGTTATCTTCTGCGATGGCAGGAATGATATACTCCGTCACCCCTAATGCCCGACAACGGGCCAGCAGCGCCTCCCTGTCCTGGTCGAACACCGGAAAGTCGAAATGGCAATGGGTATCTATCAGCTGCATATCACTCACACCTGTTTGCGGTATTTAATGGGTCATTGAACATGATGAACAACAGAAACAACGGCTTTACCCTGATTGAACTGGTGCTGGTGATCATAGTGCTGGGGATCCTGGCCGTCACCGCCCTGCCCCGCTTTATCAATATCAAGGATGATGCCCTGAAAAGCACGGTCTCGGCGACCGCAGGCAGCTTTGCCAGTGCAGTTCAGCTGGCTCATGCAGGCTGGGCTGTCAAAGTTCAGGGACAAGCGATCGCGCTCTACAATCTGAGCAGCTTTGGCGTGAAAAATATGGATATCAATATGTATGGCTGGCCTGTTGGTTCTGATGAAGACCAAGGTCAAAAAGGACTGGATGAAATGTATATAACAGGCCAGTCCGATTACATATCCGTTAGCAGCGGAGCTGATTGCCGCTTTCTGTTTGAAGACATGATGGATAGCGACTACAGCGTAGAAGCGGTAAATTTTGGCCCGGTGATTGATAGTAAAGCGGATTACTTAACTGATGTTGTCTCCACAGGAGCGATTGATGCGAATGGCGAAGAGCATCTTAACTGCCGCTATATCCTGCGCGACTCAATCAACCGCTTCCAGATCAACTCGGATTATCTAAACGGCCTCGGCTTCGACTACAACAGCGTTACCGGCGCCGTGACCCGCAATTTTGATTGAGCTCAGCCTCTTCTGCGCAAGCTCGCTCTTTGCTTGAATCATCATCATAACGAACCGGCGTGCAGCAGCGCCGGTTCTCCTGAGTGAGCCCCCACTCCTCGCACCATGCATCGTAACGGGCCAGCCAACGCAGCAATATCCCTTTCATCGTCACACCTCCGCCAACAGGTTCAGGTCAAAAACCATCCTAATCAGAGTTGGCAAGGGGAGCAAGTCATCCCCATAACCGCGATCGGGCGGAATAAAAAAGAGCCGGTCAGCATGGCTGACCGGCTCTTTTAACATTCCCCGAAGAGAGGTTACCCGATGAGCGACAGCTCATCAGCCTCACAGACTCTTCAGCTTCTCTTCCGGCAGGGCCAGCTCGTCGTTGTGGTTGACGCCGATACCGCGCTCCAGCACATGACGGGCGATGGCGTGCGCCTCTTCCAGCGAGTGCATGCTGTAGGTGCCGCACTGATACTCGTTCAGCTCGGGGATCTTGGTCTGATCCTGCACGGTCAGCACGTCGCTCATGGCAGCTTGCCAAGCGGCACCAACCCTGGCCTCGTCCGGCGCACCGATCAGGCTCATGTAGAAGCCGGTACGGCAACCCATGGGGGAGATATCGATGATCTCCACGCCGTTGCCATTCAGGTGATCACGCATAAATCCAGCGAACAGGTGCTCCAGCGTATGGATACCGCGCTCGGAAAGGATCTCCTGATTCGGTACGCAGAAACGCAGGTCGAACACAGTAATGGTGTCCTTGTTCGGGGTCTGCATGGTCTTGGCCACACGCACCGCTGGCGCTTCCATACGAGTGTGGTCAACAGTAAAACTATCCAATAACGGCATTTCTGACTCCTGATTTGGTTACCAGAACCAGCCCCCACGGGAGAGCTGATCCTTGCATTGACGGTACTGGGCGCCGTAGCGCTGGGCGCGAGCTTCCACCTTGCGAGAGGTCTTCATCAACCACCCCTTGCTTCGATAGCTGCCACGCCGGTAGCCACCCCACCCTTCGTGATAGTTGAGGTACTGGCCATAGGCATCCCACTTGGAGGTGCCATTGAGCCGCTGGGCCTTGTTAGTGTACCAACCCATAAAATCGATGGCGTCGGCAAAGTCATCGCGGTCACTCCAGCTGTTACCGGTTTCCCGCTGGTAATCCGCCCAAGTTTCATCTTTGACCTGAGCATAACCATAAGCCGAACTGGCCCGCCCGGTCGGGATGAAGAGGAAATACTGCATCGGCGGCTGGGCATCATGTACGTACGAGGACTCCTGATACATCATGGCCATCACCACATGAATCGGCGTCCCCCACTTCTCGTTCATCTTGAGCGCAGCCTTGTGCCACTCCGGCTTCTCGCGAAAGATCTGGCACAGATTTTCCGGCTGCGCCGGCGGGCGGGTACTGCACGCAGTGAGTACTGACAGCAAGCCTGCCACCGCCACGATGCGCTTTCGGGACATCAGAGCAGAACTTGTTTTGCTCTCCTGAACATAACGAGGCAAAAACGACATCAGATAGCGTCTTCGTTCTCTTCGCCGGTACGGATACGAATGACGCGCTCCACCTCGCAGACGAAGATCTTGCCGTCACCAATCTTGCCAGTGCGGGCGGTATTCTGGATCGCTTCCAGACAGGCATCGAGATCCTCGTCCTGTACCACCAGCTCCACTTTCACTTTGGGCAGAAAGTCGACCATATATTCGGCACCGCGATAGAGCTCGGTGTGACCCTTCTGGCGACCGAAGCCTTTGACTTCGGAGACGGTCATGCCGTTGATGCCGATCTCGGCCAGGGCTTCGCGCACATCGTCCAGCTTGAACGGTTTGATGATGGCTTCAATCTTCTTCATGGTGACTCCTTACCAGTTCTGTTTACCGAACCCGGAAGTAATGGGGTAACGGCGATCCTTACCAAAGTTGCGAGCCGTGATGCGGGGCCCGACCGCCGCCTGACGGCGCTTGTATTCGTTGAGATCCACCAGCCGGATCACCTTGCGCACCACCGCTTCCTCGAAGCCTTCTGCCACCATATCGGCGACCGAGGCATCCTCTTCCACATAACGCTTGAGGATCGCATCGAGGATGTCGTAGGGGGGCAGACTGTCCTGATCCACCTGATCCGGCGCCAGCTCCGCTGAAGGGGGGCGGTCGATGACCCGCTGCGGGATCACGTAATCGACCGAGTTGCGATATTCGCACAACTTGAACACCAGCGTCTTTGGCACATCTTTCAGCACGTCAAAACCGCCCGCCATGTCACCGTACAACGTGGCATAGCCGACCGCCATTTCGCTCTTGTTGCCGGTGGTCAGCACGATGCGACGACGCTTGTTGGAGAGCGCCATCAGCAGAACGCCGCGGCAGCGGGCCTGCAGGTTCTCTTCGGTGGTATCGCGGGCGGTGCCTTCAAACAACGGCGCCAGCTGGGTCATAAACCCTTCGAACATCGGCTCGATGGAGATGATGTTGAACTCCACCCCCATCCGCTCAGCCTGCTCCTTGGCATCCTCCACGCTCATCTGGGCGGTGTAGCGGAACGGCATCATCACTGCCTGCACCTTGTCGGCCCCGATGGCATCGGCCGCAATGGCCAGCGTCAGCGCCGAGTCGATGCCGCCAGATAGGCCCAGCACAGCGCCGTGGAAGCCGTTCTTGGTAACGTAGTCGCGCACTGCCAGCACCAGCGCCTGATAGGTCTCGGCCAACGGCTCGAGCGGCGCAGCGGGTTCCCGCTCCTTCACCGGCTGACCATCAGCAAAACGTACCAGCGCCAGCTCTTCGGCAAACGGGGCCAGCTTGTGGGTCAACTCACCCTGGCTGCTGAACACCTTGGAGCAGCCGTCGAAAATCAGCTCGTCCTGACCGCACACCTGATTGAGGTAGACCAGCGGCAGACCGGTCTGATCGCAGCGCTCGGCCATCAGCTCGCGGCGGATCCAAGGTTTTTCCTGATCATAGGGCGAGGCGTTGATGGTGAGCAGCAGTTCGGCCCCTGCCGCCTTGGCGGCCAGCGCCGGACCCGGCTGCCACAGATCTTCACAGATGAGCAGCCCCAGCTGGTGACCCCGGAACGGCACCACGCAGGTCTCGCTTGCAGCGGTAAAGTAGCGCTTCTCATCAAACACGCCGTAGTTGGGCAAATCCTGCTTGAAGTAACGGGCAATCAGCTGGCCCTGCTCATAGAGGGAAGCCGCGTTGTAGAGCGCCTCTCCTTCACGCCAAGGGTGACCCACCAAAATGGCACAGTTGCCCTGCCATTCGGCAACACGAGCCAACGCGGCTTCGACCCGCATCATCAGGTCGGCGCGCAGCAGCAGATCTTCCGGTGGATAGCCGGTCAGAGCCAGCTCGGAACAGACCAGCAGATCGGCACCTTGCTGTTCGGCCTGAGCCGCCGCAGCGAGCACTTTGTCAGTGTTATCTTCGATGGCGCCTACCGTCAGATTCAACTGGGCAAGCATCAGAGAGAGGGCTTTTGCCATGGCGATGCATCTTGTATTCGAAAATGATGGGGAATGATAAAGAAAAGGCGCTGGCTGTGCCAGCGCCCCGGATTCAAGGGGTACAACTTAGATTGGCCGCATTGGTTACACCATTATCCACCAGCAGGGCACAAGGACCACTAATCACCTGACCGTTGGCGGGTGGCGTCATGGCGATGCTGAGGGAAGCTGGTTTCAACAAGTAAGTTTTATTTCCCTGTGCACTGTAGGAGAAGTTCACCACCAAGCTACTATTTTGCGCTGCCGTACAGACATAGGTAGCCGGCTGGTTGTTAGCCTGGGGTTTATCAATACGGCAAGTAGCCCCCGTAGTTGTGGTACTGACATTCAAGCCACCGAAGGTATTTTTGCTGCAAGATACTGGCGCAGTATTGTTGCCATTCCCCTGCTCAAGACACTCGATCCGTCCCGATACCGTGAGAGTTGGCACAGTCTGGGAGCTGGTATCGATCGAGATAGGCATGGTGGCGACCTTGGCCTCACTTCGATCTACCGGTGAGATAAGTGAAGCTGTGATCCCCGAGTTACCTTGGTAGGCCGTCACCTTGATCGATGCACTTTGCAACACGTTGGATGCATCCTTGGTGCTCTTCTTGGCGGACAAATAACCACGGCTGTAGCTACCAAAATAATAGCTGCCAAGATCAACGACTGTCTTGACAGGCTCGTTGGTCACACCGACATAGTCAGAGGCACTGCCAGTCAACTGGCCACTCAATGGCACCAAGCTCCACTCCGCCAGCATGGTCAGATTGATATCCTGAAACGGAACCTTGGCCAACAGATCCTGAGAGGTCAGATCGAGCTTCGAGAGACTGTCCGGCGAGAGCAGATCCACGTAGATACCTCTAGCAATCAACTGGGCGGTCCCCGTATTCATGGTGATCTTGGTGCTGGTATCTCCCCCTGTCGCAGCATTGGCAGGCAACCAATCCGCAAATTCGGTGATCGTCGGCGGCGTGGCCGTGGGGTTTGCGGTCCAGTTGAGGGTGTTTTTCTGCCAGGTGATGTAGGTAGTAACTACGTACTTGATGTAGTTCTGATAGCTGGTCTGGTTTGCGGGCTTGGCAAGAAAATCAGCGCTGGTCACGACAACTTTGATCAGGTTCCAGTCAGGCAGCGGGCGATAGTAACCATCAAGTCTGACAAAGCGGCAGGCATCCACATAATCGCCACTATTGACCGATGAGAGGCCACTGTTGTAACGCAGTCGACTGGTATTGAGTGGAGCGTAAAACTGTTCGAAACTGCTGCCGCTGCCATCGAAATGATCCTTGCAGCAACTGGTGCAGAGACTCGGCTGATCTCTGACACTGCTGTTGAGTACCCCGGTCTGCTTGGTAACCTGGGAGCCCACATTCCAGTACAACAGGTTGCTGCTGGTCAAAATGGCCTTACCGGGCAGGTAGGCATTGACACTCGAGCCATAACTGCAGGAACAGGAGACCGATGCCAGATCCTGCAGCACCTGTTGAGTATTGCCACCATTGTCTGGCTTATAGGTAACAGTCTCGAATTGCACCAGTTTGCCAACAGAACCATCCTTGGAGGTCACGGTGGGCAATGGCTTGCTGGTCTCTTGCTTGCGCCCTTCCTGGTCAATCTGGATGGAAATGACATCGGGCGCGACCCCGGGGGTATAAACCACATGGGGCGGTTCACGACTGGTATCCAACCCCCCGTTAAACTGATTCTGGGTTAATGACTCAACAGGCGATACCGCACCGGAAAGCAACAAGGAATGGGACTGCCCGACGCTGTCGCTCCAACTGACAGTGACATTGACCACCTTTCGGCCAGAATAGGCATGCAAATAACCCGCCGGGATAGCCGTTTGCCAGCCAGAACCATTCCAGTACTGATTGCTGACGGTCCAACTAAGGGCATAAGTCCCACCGCCATCAGGAGGTGTCGCCGAACTGGAACCTGCCGCGATACTGTTATAAGCAGTAAGCGGTGAAACCGCGCTTACCACTCCATTGAAGGTACGAAACGCATCCAGTTTTGACTCCGCCAGACGCATGGCTACCTCATAACGGCGGCTATCCTGGGAGGTATTGAGCAACGAACGAGACATAGCCACCAATCCTGCGACCCCCACTCCCAGCAGAACCAGAGTGATCAAAATCTCTAACAGCCCAAATCCCTTGTGCGGTTTCATACATGCTCCTACCAGTCGCGCCAACTACCAGGCACCAGATTGATGCTCTGAAACGCAGCCCCATTTTCGATATTGCTCAACACCGCCTGATCATACTTGGCATCAAAGGTACCGTTAGCCGTTTTGCCCAGTTGATAGTTGGCCACCACGGCACCGTTGACGATAGCCCCCCCCTTCAAGCTGATATCAGTAGTCGCCGTAGCAGGCGTGGATGAATAGGCAAACACCAGCCCATAGAGGGTAGCGCTCCCATTGACCATCAGATTGCCATTGCGAACGATGAGTACCACGGGCGCAGCAACCGAGCCGATAGACCCACCCGGTTTGCAGTCTCCATCGACGATAATAAGGCCGCTTGAGGCGGTCGAGAGCGAGTCGCAATTATTCAACCGTTGTACTGCTCGTGACTCCAGATTGGCCCACCCCGTAGCGTCATCATTCTCGTTAAACAGATACCAGACCAGGTCTGTGGGGAATGCCGTATCATTATCTTTGATGTCCGACTGCTTATCACCCTTCTGGCTAATGTAGGTACTGCACCCGCCGCTGTAGTCTCCCTGGTGGCAAGTCTGACCAGAACCATTGGTCAAATCCACATTGCCATTCGTCCAGACAGATAACGGAACCCCTGGCCCCCCACCGTTAGGGTTGGCCACCACAGTGAAGTTGCCGGATACTGCCATACCACCGGCAACTGTCAGGGGGGCTGCGGGAGTGCCGGCCAACACGCTTATCTTGATGGCCTTCACCTCAACCTCTGCATTGGCGGTACTGTCCACCAGGGTTGCCATAGTGCGCACTTTAACCGGAACTACGTTCGCCCCACCGACAATCACGGTCGGTTCATCCAGAGCCCACAGAGTATAATTGCCAGCCGAAACAGTGATAGATATACCGCTACTGGGGGTGCGCCAAGCTGCATCCTGCGCAAGCCGTCCGACCCCATCCGAGAGACCCAGCTCGGCCAGTGCCAACGCCTGCCGGTACTGTACTTCATTAAGACTGACACGACGGTCAGCAACCATCAGCTTGCCCACCAGCAAAGAGATGCCAAGCAGGATCACAATAAGCAGCAGCGTAATAGTGAATGTGGTAAAGCCAAGATAACGTTTCATGGCATCAATACCCGTCGTTACGCAGCTTGATATCACGCTGCAAGGTGAGTTTAAGTGCACTATTTGCCTTTAACTGACCCGATATGGCCAAGCGCACCGTTCTCGCGCCAGCCGACGCACTGCTTCCAAGCAGCGAAAAAGTGAGGTCAGTCACCTCAATGGTGTCATCGGTACTGAGTAAATTCCCCGTGCTGCAACTGGTACCGAGCTGCACCCCTTTGTCGGTACTGTCGTAGCTGTAAATAAAGATCTCATTGGCACCGAGGGTTCCATTGTTATCATCATCGTATTTCAGCCGGATACAGCGATAAATCTTGGAACCAGTGATCGTCTCATTCATCAGGTCGCTGCCAGTATCAAAATAGAAGGGGGATCTGGAGCCTGATGCAGCATTGAGAAACACAGTAGCTCCCTGATCGTAACCAGTTCGCTGTACATCACGGGCAATCATGTCCGTGATACTTTGCAACTCCTGATTTAGACGACTTACCTGCATCGATGTTTGATTGGCCTTGAGAATAGTGGCGAACAAGGATGTTACGGCTGCAACCAAAAACAGACCTGCGACCATGGCCACCATTAACTCGACGATGTTAAAGCCTCGTGCCAGACCTAATCGCATGGAGAGCTCCCCGTGACTGGCTCGGTTCTCACTCGCCCATTTGTGGCAATAATAACCCTGTGCTCAGAGGTCCCGTTCTTCAGACAAATAGAACCATTGCCCAAACCGCCACTGCCGTGAAGATCTTTGAATGAGCCTCTACGGTTATTGATTTCAAGAGCATTTTCAGAACCGGATAATTCATAGTTTGTCGTCAGAGTAATGCCGTTAAACTCGCTGGCATCAACGCCCTTGCGACCTTCAATAGCAGAACATGAATCCGAGCAGCTATTACATGCCGAATCAAGAGCGATGCGATAGCACCAATTGGCCTGCCCCGCATTGAATATCTTGAAGATTATCGGTTTATTACGTTTGATAGCCTCAGACTTGAGCAGCATTATATCCGTGTAAACGGCTTGGGTAGCCGCCTTGACCATCTGCTCCTGGCGCAATGACTGATAACTGGGGATGGCTACGGTTAGCAGCAGGGCGACCAGAGCCATGGCGATCATCAATTCAATCATGGTAAAACCTGCTGAGCGCCCCTCTGCGAATTCCATTGGCTAAAGACTCCTTTCTTTTCGCACATGCCAGTAGAGTATGATGTCAGTACTATCCTATAGTATCTATCTGTTTAACGAACCCTGCCGCGCCCATGAGAATCAAACAATCCGGAATCACCCTGCTGGAATTGATGGTGGTCGTTGCCATCGTTGCCATCATTGCCGCTGTCGCCTACCCGAGCTTTACTGACGGTCTGCGTAAATCTCGTCGAGCCGATGCCATCAAGGGCTTGCTGACCATGCAGCTCAAACAAGAAGAATTTCGCATCTCCAATGCCAGTTACAGCAGTGCGATAGCCAGTGTGGGCAACCCAACCAGCGATTACTACACCTTTAGCATTTCTGGCGCCAGCGCCACCGCCTACACACTGGTGGCCACCAGCAAGGGGGCCCAGGTCGGCGACAAGGCCGGCAATACGGCCTGTGATACCCTGACTATCAACAAGGCCGACATCAAGACGCCTGCCGAGTGCTGGAACTGAACGCTACCAGCATTCGGTGGCTGTCATGGTGGCTCGTGATACCCCCTGCAGTCCGCTCTGATCGAGAGTCAACAATCCACAGGGATCGCCATTCATCACACCTGTCGGAATGGCGGTCAGGGTATAACGGGCCCCACTGGCATTGAGCGCTACATTGTAATACGCAGCCCCCCCATCCCTCGGCAGGGTCGCCAAGCCGGCAGAGGCTAGGTTACCGGCGTCGTAATTGCCATTGGCAGTAAACTCCCGCTCCAGATATTGCGCCGCTTCCAGCAACACTGCCCTGGCTTCGGCCCGCTTGGCAGCCGCCATGTAGTTATTGTAACTGGGATACGCGATCGCGGCCAGAATGGCGACCACTGCGACCACTATCATCAACTCAATCAGGGTAAAACCACGTTCCATGCCAACCTCTACTCCAGTTGCAACCAGGACTGGCGGCCACCCAGATCGCCTGCCCCCTCTTCCAGCGTGACCGAGATATTTCCGCTGGAGCCGCTGATATATTTGCGCTCCATCTCGGCATCTTCCACTACGCTTGGCGTCGTGGTGAGCTCATCAAATTGCTTGCCGCTGACCGGCACCTTGATGTCATTGCCGGCTTCATCCTCGATCGCGACGTAATCATCATCGTTGACAGCCCCGTCGCCGTTAACGTCAAACACCGAGTAGGTGAGTCTGGCCCCCGAGATGGGATCCAGCTCCATCAGCCAGGAGCGGCCACCAAAGTCACAGGCATCCGCCGACGGGATCAAGGTATTGAAGATCAGTCGCTTATGTCGATAGAGCATCTCTGAGACGGCCCGCTCACCGACCCCCTTGCTCAAGCTTGGCGATTTCAATAGCAGATACCAACCCTTTTGGCTGGTGTAATTGATATTCCGGTTGGAGACAACCCTCACGTTGAACTTAATAGTGGTGCCGTTGGCCACAAACTCATGGGTGATGCTCTGCTGCAACAGCTGGCTACTGAGCACGGTAGCCCCCGTATCCCAGATACCGTACACCGCTTCCAGCCTCGGCGTGGCGGGAACCAGTTTGTCATCATTGGTAAAATAACTGCCAGTCCCCATCATCACCATAACCCCCCCTTTAGGGTGCCGAATAGCCAAAGGACGCATGGTGATCGGCTGACGCGTACCGGCACTGCAGCTGCCATTACAGGCCTGGAACAGCGGCTTGGGCTTGTTGCCCGTTTTCAAAGCACTTCCCCACTGGGCACTGTTTTTGTCAGTCAGATCGAATTTCCACAAATTGCCGTGCAGGTCACCGGCATAGACATAGTCGACAACCCTGTCCCCGTCTTGATCTACCGGCAAGGGGGAAGATAGACCGTTGGGCTCGCTGGAAGACCCTACCTCGGTATCGATCTCTTTGATGATGGCGCCAGTCGCCAGATCCAGCACAAACAGCCTCGCAGTCTGACTGGTGCTGTTGTAACCATTCGCAACAAGAGCAACCCATTTGTTGTCGGCTTTGACCCGCACCAGAGTGGGTGCCGCCAGTGCAACCCCCATTTCGCTATCGGTGAACTCCCACAGCATCTTGTCGGCGGTGAAGTTATCCGGGGCCGTCACATCTATGGCAAATACCGCCTTGCCACCGGCACCGGTGGATCCCAGCAAGATGCTCTTCCAGCGACTGCCCAGATAGGCATCGCCCACCTTGGGCGTCCCATCCACATAGTAGCGATGGCTGTAATTCGGTCTGGTCAACTGATTCAGCTCGCCCAGCAGGCTGGACGGGATATAGGCCAGTCGCTCGACACCGTCGGCGACTCGAAATCCGTGCAGCATACCGTCATTGGCACCGACATAGAGCATGGGTGGGCGGCGGGTAATCGCCGTCGAGCTTAGAAAAGCCTGGTAACCCTCCCGCTCGGTCTGGGTCAGACCGGCTGCACTGCTGTAACCGTAATCACGCTTGCCCACGTAGACGGGATCAGAATTGATGATGTCGCCGAGCAGATCACTACGATTACGAAACGCACCACCATTGCGCTGCTCACCACTGCGATCACCGCGCAGATAGGCGACACGGCTTTCTCCCTGGTTGTCACCAGCGACATTGAATAGAGCCCGGTTGGTCACATTCAGCGTATCCCAACGAAAGGGGATGCCGACACCATCTTGCCGGGTGAAGATATTGCGTGCCGAAGGCTCGGGGATCAAGGTAGCGGCATCCCAAGCGATCTCCCCAAGGGTGCCATCGCTGTTCAGCGGGATCGAGACCAGTTGCCCCGACCAGTCGCCGCTGTTGTAGCGGGCCTGGTAGATGTGGGTATTGCTGTCCAGCCGGGTTGCGTTGGCGGTCACTGAACTGGCTGAGCTGTTACGGGCGGCAATCTGTGCCAGCGTACTGCTCAGGGCTGCGGCGAAGGTATCGGGATCTGCCGCGCTGAAGAAATTCCCTTTGCTGTTGACGGCCGCATGCCACAGATCATCGATTTTCTTTGCATCGGAGCCGTAGGGGCTGGGCCAACTCACAGGCTTCCCGCTGGCAGGGTTCAAGGTGCCGTTGACCCCCAATCCGACCGTGAAGTTGACCAGATGCTGCCAATTAGCGGGATCCTCCGTGCTGGTCGGAACCTTGTTTGCGAGATCGGGACGCAGATCCGTTTTCCAGTAATGGTAAGCCACATCAGCCAAGGTATCAGCGGTTCCATCATTGTCTTGGTCACCGACCGCAGGGTCAGGATTATAAGCTCGCCCCTCACTCCAGTAACCATCGGTCATCAGAATGTTATAACTCTGGCGACAGGTAAGATGAGGAAGCGTGCTACCGGCACTGGCGGCCCAGGGGCCATCGCCACCCGTCTTGGAAAAGTAGTTTCCCACATGCTGGAGGCTGGTCCGCAGTGGAGTACCGGCAGCTGGAATATCGCGGCTATAGAGATCGTTGAAAAAGTCACTGCGATTAGTACCCGAAAAAGCGGCCACATCGCGGATCACACTACCGCTGGCATTGATGGTGGCAAAACCGACTCGCAGCGCTTGCCCCTGGCTGGCAAAGGCACGCCCAATGCCAGCTCGTGCCGCCAAGATCCGCGAGCGATAATAGGTGTACCAGTTAGCAAAATTTTGAATTTCTTCCTCATAGCTACAGACCGGTTTACTGACACAATCGCTGCGAGTTGGGCGATTAAGGTAAGTCTTACCAGGCCGAATTTCCACCCGAGTGTAGTTACTGCTATTTTTAACATTACCGCTTCCCTTATAGTCAAAGTAAACGGCTGGCCAATATATCTCCTCTGTCACATAATCTCGTTCTTTCGGACCGAAATAATAACGCAGTTTTTCCTCGTTGTTTTCCCGAGTAAGATCTCTGCAACCCATATAGGGCTTGGATGGATTATGCCAAGCGCATTTCGGTTTAGCTTTTTCCATCAAGGAACCATCAGCGTTTACCCAACGCAGATACGTGACCTGAGGATTATAATATAATTTATTATTATAGTTAGAACGGATATAAGCATTACGATCATTATTACTATCAAAGGTTACCGTGTAGTTATTATAATCCTCATTGCCATATATTTTATTAGCCCTTGGATAAACATAACGCGCTTCATTCTCTATGAGTGATTCTGGCATGATTTCGAAATGCATCGAACCCGAATCATCCAGGGTAAACATGATATTGGGATCGGCCCGGGTGCCGAGATAGAGGGGAACCTGGGCAATATCGAGCGCCGCCTGTGCCGAAGCACAGCAGAGCATCACCGAAAGGCCAAAACCAAGTTTGCCCATACACCGCCTCCTAGCGACTATAGGTCGATTGCAACAGCACCCGGCTCTCGTCAGAGAGACCAAATCCCCTTGCAGTAATACGATATAGACGACGCTCACTGATGGGCTCATCGACTGCCAGATCCTCGCTCCCCCCCTGGGTATAGGGCAACCGTTCGATAAAGTATTCGGGAGCGCGCCCCGCCAGACCACTGTTGGTATAGGTACGCCAAGCGGTCGAAGGGGAGGCAGGATCCACCGCGGTGTCGATAAATTCATACAGGCCCGCGCTGTTGTCATAGGGGCCCGAGTTGCCAGCCTCGATATAGCGCTCGGCAGCGCGCAGGCCCGCTTCTGCCGCCTGCAATGCCTGCAGCGCCTCTTTCTGGTTACCCGCCATCTTCTCTTGCAACTGCGCCCCACGCATACTGGCCATACCCAGCAGGCTCACCATGACCAGAAAAATCAGGCTGATCACCAGCGCCATCCCCTGCTGTCGATCCATCATGACTGGGCTCCTCAAGGTAGCCGGTTGCGCAGCGCAACTGTGGTTTCGGCGACCCAGTACCAGTTGCGATCGGTCGCCCGGAAGGTGGCTCCGGCAAAGCTAAGGGCCTGCGGAGACGACACCACATTGCCTTGGTTACTGCGCATAAGAAGCTGTACTCCAATCCCCAGTACATTGTTCCAGTTTGGATTGCTGGCGGCGCTCACATAGCGATCTGCCGCCCGATCCCGGTTCTGATCCTCGCCGAATGTAAGTTGCATATTGGCCACCCCTTCGATAAGGGGCATACCTGCAGCCACCCCGTTCTTGCGATAAAGCGCGTAGGGGCTGCTGGCAGAGGGGCGGGCGATATAGTAGAGACGGGTTTCCACCCTGTTCACGACCGAGCCAAGACCGAATCGCTCCTCGGGTGGGCTGCTGGCCCCCCCCCAGGAACTGCTGGCATTGCCTGGCGTATATTTGTTGTCATTGGAGTGGACGATATTGACCTCACGCCCCCCTGCCACGCCCTGTACTTTGGTGACCTGAAATATTCTGGCCTTCTGACAGTCGGAGACCATGACAATATCTCCCTCGCACAGATCGCTATAACCCTGTGCGCCGGAACCACAATAGTCGGCCTTGCTGGATAGCTGCTGCACAAAGAGCTGGGCGGCACTGTTATGATTATCACGACTGAGCGGAACCCCAACCCCAACCGGCCCCTGAACCAACAGGATATCGCTACCCGGCATGGGTCTGGGCTCGGAACCGCTGAACAGAGCAGACAGCTCGGCTGGCAAAGTGGACGTCACATTGTCGTAACCACGCAAAAAGGTGGTGAAGTTGTAGGGCAGTGCCGTACTGTTATTGAGGGTATTGGTGATATTGACCCCCTGTTTGCTGAGACACCCCTGATAGCCCACCATACGCAGCTCTTTTTGCAGCAGATTGGTGGCAAATCCGCTATCTTCCCGCACCCGGGCAATGGCCTCGCCAGTGAGATAGGTTTTGTGATTGCCGAGAAACACCTGAATCATGACCCCCACCGTTATCAGCGAGAGCACCAAGGCGATCATCACCTCGACCAAGCCGATCCCGTGCTGGTGTAGCGGCAAACCGCTCCTGCTCATAGGTCCGTCCTCAGGATCATGCTGCGCGACGCAGGATCAGTCGACAGCCGACTGCTATCCCACTGAATAGTGATGGTGGCCCTTCCGGCACTGACCGATACGGCGCCATCGCCACCTGGTAGCTCGGCTACGACCCGCTTCCAGTGTTGCAGATCCTGAACCGCCATAGAGCTACCCGAGACAGTTTCGCCCAAGTCGATATTGTATTGCCCGTTCAGAGCCGCGCTGCGATTAGCCCGCATCATGTCGTTGATCATGTATGCATACTGGGTCGCCTCGGTACGCGTCAGCGCCGACTGGTTACTCTTGAGAGCCTGCAGTTGCAGAGTCGCCATGCCCAGAATACCGATGGAGAGCACCAGTACCGAGATCATGATTTCAAGCAGTGACAAACCCCGTTCTCGCATCATGGGCAGCTAGCCTCGGTAATGGAAGGGCGACCAGCCACTGTGATGTTGATATCACGGGAGGGCTCATTCCGACACTCATCAGGACGCAGGGAAAATACCCGTGCCAACGGAGTGCGGCCATCAAGAAAACCCTCGCTATTAAAACGCAGCAGGGAGGTATTGCTGCTCAATACCCCGCCCCCCATGTCGGGAAAGCCTCGCAACAACTCACCATTATCCAGTATGCCGTTACCGTTGCCATCGACCCAGATCTGCCAGCCAGCCTCCCAGTGATGCTGGGTCAGGTTATCGGCAGAGGCGGAGAGGGTCACTACCGTGTTGCGGCGAATGGCTTCTGAGCGGGCAAGGTTGATGGCCGCAACAAAGTTGTTAGCCTGAGTATTGAGAGAAATAGTGCGCAGCAAAGCGTTGAAGGAAGGAACCCCCAACGTGAGTAACAAAGAGACGAGCGCTATGGTGACCATAAGCTCGATAAGGCTAAAACCTGAACGCAAAAACATCCTGTTTCGCTCTGATTTGTTCCAGGAGGACAGACACACTCCATGTGTGCTAAGCCAGAGTAAGGGCTTGATGGCAGTCTATGCCGGGCACTTGGTGTTTCAATCCCGGCAATGCAAAAGTTCGAGCTGCATCATCAATTTTTGCTGCAATCTAGTTGCGAACATGCAAAGAGGACTCGTTAGAGCCAAAAAACAAAGCCACCTCAACGAGGTGGCTCTGGCAATAAACCGACATCCAGCGAGATGAGAGGGATCAGAGGATCCGCAGCTCTGGCGGCACTTCAAACACCACGTTCTCTTCACGGCCAGGATGCTCGGCGACCACCTTGCCTCCCAGCTCCCGCAAGCGGGCAATCACGGACTGCACCAGCACCTCGGGGGCGGATGCGCCGGCAGTGACGCCTATCGCCTTCACCCCTTCCAGCCAGCTCGCCTCAATCATCGACGCATCGTCGATAAGATAGGCTCTGGCGCCCACCTTCTCGGCCAGCTCGCGCAGACGGTTGGAATTGGAGGAGTTGCGAGACCCCACCACCAGCATGGCGTCCACCAGCCCTGCCATCTCCCGCACCGCATCCTGACGGTTCTGGGTGGCGTAGCAGATATCGTCCTTGCGCGGCCCCTGGATCTTGGGGAAGTGCTTGCGCAACGCATCGATGACGTCAGAGGTCTCATCCACGCTCAGGGTGGTCTGGGTGACAAAGCAGAGGTCATCCGGGTTCTTCACCTTGAGCTTGGCCACATCTTCAGGCGTCTCCACCAGATACATGCCGCCTTCGCGATTCTCGTACTGCCCCATGGTCCCGATCACCTCGGGGTGACCGGCGTGGCCGATGAGCACAGCCTCGGAGCCCTTGCGGCTGGCGCGATGAACCTCCATGTGCACCTTGGTCACCAGCGGACAGGTGGCATCGAATACCTTGAGGGCGCGGGATTTGGCCATCTCGCGCACTGTCTTGGCCACGCCGTGAGCAGAAAAGATGACGATGCTGTCGTCAGGCACCTCGTCCAGCTCCTCGACGAAGACAGCGCCCGCCTCTTTCAACTTGTTCACCACATACCGGTTATGCACCACTTCGTGGCGGACATAGATGGGGGCACCGAACTTCTCCAACGCGCTCTCGACAATACTGATGGCGCGATCGACACCGGCGCAAAAACCGCGAGGGTTAGCGAGCAGAATATCCATTAATGCACCTTCTCCTCATCATCAACGCCCAGGATCTCCACCTCGAAGGTGACGGTATGACCGGCCAGCGGGTGGTTGAAATCGACCGTCACCGACATCCCGGCTACCGCCCGGATAATGCCCGGCAGCTCGCTGCCATTGGGCTGATCGAACAGGATGATGGTGCCGACTTTTGGCTCCACATCGGCGCCAAATTTGGCACGGTCGAGATGGTAGATGTTGTCGGGATTGGAGAGACCAAAGGCCTCTTCCGGCGCCAGAGTAAAACTCTTGCTCTCCCCTTCACTCAGCCCCAACAGGCACTGCTCGAAGGTGGGGGTCAGGCTGCCATCGCCCATCCGCAGGCGGGCAGGTTTGCCGTGCAGCGCCGTGCTGTCGGCAACCGAGCCATCTTCCAGCTTGATGGAGAAGTGGAACAGCACGCTGCTGTTAGCGGTGATCTGCTGGCTCATGCCTGCTCCTTTTTCTCACCACGGAAACCGTCCAGCACGATCATGGCGGCCCCGATAAAGATAAAGCTGTCGGCCAGATTAAATGCCGGCCAATGCGCACGCTGCCAGTAGAAGTCGAGAAAATCGACCACATGGCCCAACACCAGTCGATCAAAGACGTTGCCGAGGGCGCCGCCGATGATGAGTGAATAGGCGATACCGCTCCAACGCTGGGTCACCGACTGCTTGCGCAGCCAGTGGATCAGCAATCCACAGATGGCAAAAGCCAGCACCGCGAAGAACCAGCGCTGCCAGCCCCCCTGATCAGCCAGAAAGCTGAATGCGGCGCCCTTGTTGTAGACGTGAACCAGATTGAAGAAGGGGGTGATCTCCACCCCCGGGTAACCAAATGGCAGCAACTTGACCACGGCGAGCTTGCTCGCCTGGTCCAGAACAAAGGCCAGCACTGCCAGCCACAGCCAACGCAGGCCGCTTTTATGTTGAGTCATGTTCATCAGGCAAATTGACGAGTTTCGCCGTCACCCTCAACGTTGGTGACGCAGCGACCACAGATCTCTTCGTGACCGGCTATGGTGCCCACATCTTCTACATGGTGCCAGCAGCGGTCGCACTTGGCGGCAGCAGACTGGGCCACGCTCAGCCACAGGTCATCACGCTCGGTCGCCACAGAGCCTTCCGGCGCAGTGTCAGCCTCAACCACATTGGCTTTGGAGGTGAGCAGCACGAAGCGCAGCTCATCAGCCAGGGCATTCAGGCGTGCAGCCAGTTCCGGCTTGGCGAACAGGGTCAGCTCGGCCTGCAGGGAGCCGCCGATACGCTTCTCGCCACGGGCCACTTCCAGCGCCTTGTTCACTTCACCACGCACGGTGAGGATCTCGGCCCAGAAATCGTCGTTGAGGGTTTCACCCGCTTCCAGCCCGAACAGGCCGTCGTACCACTCTTCGGTGAAGACGAACTCGCCGCGCTCACCCGGCAGCAGTGCCCAGATTTCATCGGCGGTGAAGCTCATGATCGGCGCCATCCAGCGCACCATGGCCTCGGCGATGTGATAGAGGGCTGTCTGGCAGGAGCGACGGGCCAGGCTGTCAGCCTTGGCGGTGTACTGACGATCCTTGATGACATCCAGATAGAAGGAGCCCATCTCGATGGAGCAGAACTGCATCAGCTTCTGGGTTACACCGTGGAAGTTGTACTCGTCGAATGCCGCCATGATCTCGGCCTGTACCGCTTTGGCACGACCCACAGCCCAGCGATCCACCACCACCATGTCGGCAGGTGCCACCATGTCGGTCGCCGGATTGAAGCCGTTCAGGTTGGCCAGCAGGAAGCGGGCTGTATTGCGAATACGGCGATAAGCATCGGCAGAGCGCTTGAGGATCTCATCGGAGACAGTCATCTCGCCGGTGTAGTCAGTGCTCGCTACCCACAGACGCAGGATGTCGGCACCCAGCTTGTTCATTACGTCTTGCGGGCTCACCACGTTGCCGATGGACTTGGACATCTTGCGACCCTGACCATCCACAGTGAAGCCGTGAGTCAGCACCTGGTTATAGGGAGCCTTGTCTTTCATGGCCACACCGATCATCAGGGAGGACATGAACCAGCCACGGTGCTGGTCAGAACCTTCCAGATACATGTCGGCCGGCTTGCCGTTGAACTCGGGACGGGCATCAACCACGGAAGCGTGGGTAGAACCGGAGTCAAACCAGACGTCGAGGGTGTCAGGCACCTTGTCGTACATGTCGGCATCGGCACCCAGCAGCTCCGCCTTGTCCAGATCCCACCATGCCTGAATGCCGGACTGCTCGACCAGCTTGGCGACTTCGTGCATCAGGCGCACGGATTCCGGGTGCAGTTCCTGGGTCTCTTTGTGGACGAACAGGGAGATGGGCACACCCCATGTGCGCTGACGGGAGATACACCAGTCAGGACGGTTCTCGACCATCGCCTGAATACGGTTTTTACCCCAAGCCGGTACCCAGCCGCTCTGGCCTTGCTGGGCAATACCGTCCTTCTCGATGCGCTCGATCTCTTCCAGCGCGCGCTTGCGCAGACCCTTCTGCTCCATGCTGATGAACCACTGCGGGGTAGCACGGAAGATGATCGGGGTCTTGTGACGCCAGCAGTGCGGATAGGAGTGGTTGAACACCTTGTGATGCAGCAGGGCGCCGCGTTCGGTCAGCACTTCGATCACGGAGGCATTGGCCTTGAACACATGCTGACCGGCAAACAGTTCGGTATCAGGCAGGTAAACGCCATTGCTGCCAACCGGGTTGGCCACTTCCAGACCGTATTTCTGGCCGACCACGAAGTCTTCCTGACCGTGGCCAGGGGCGGTGTGTACGGCGCCGGTACCGGCATCCAGAGTCACGTGATCGCCCAGTACCACAGGCACGTCGAAGCTGTAGAAAGGGTGGTTGAAGCGCAGCAGCTCGAGCGCGGCGCCCTTGGCGTAACCCAGATTGTGGAACTTCTCGATACCGGCGCGATCCATCACATCCTTGACCAGCTCGGCGGCCAGGATCAGACGCTCGGGATGCTCACCTTCAACCTGCACCAGTGCGTAGTCCAGATCGGCATGCATGGCGATGGCGCGGTTGGCTGGCAGGGTCCACGGAGTAGTGGTCCAGATCACCGCAGAGATCGGGCCCTTGCCAGTGTGGCCTTCGGCGCAGTCAAACTTGGCGGCAACGGTTGCCTCGTCAACGGCCTTGAAGCGCACATCGATGGAGGGGGAGTTCTTGTCGTAGTACTCCACCTCGGCTTCAGCCAGTGCGGAGCCACAATCGGTACACCAGTGCACCGGTTTGGAACCTTTGTGCAGGTGGCCGTTTTCAACGATCTTGGCCATGGAGCGGATGATGTTGGCTTCGGTGCCAAAATCCATGGTCAGGTAGGGATGTTCCCAGTCGCCCAGCACACCCAGACGGATGAAGTCGGTCTTCTGCGCTTCGATCTGGGTCTTGGCGTATTTGCGGCACTCGGCGCGGAATTCGGCAGCGGAAACCTTCTCGCCCGGCTTGCCGACCATGCCTTCCACTTTCAGTTCGATAGGCAGACCGTGGCAATCCCAACCCGGCACATAGGGGGAATCGAAACCGGAGAGGCCCTTGGACTTGATGATGATGTCTTTGAGGATCTTGTTGACCGAGTGACCGATGTGAATGTTGCCGTTCGCATAGGGGGGGCCATCATGCAGAATGAAAGAAGGCTTGCCCGCTTTGGCGCGGCGAATAGCGCCGTAGAGATCCTGATCATACCAACGCTTCAGCATGTTGGGTTCGCGCTTGGCCAGATCGCCACGCATCGGAAACTCGGTTTCCGGAAGATTCAGGGTGTGTTTATAGTCGCTCATCAGTCCTGGGTTCCCTTCTTTTCTAAAAGAGTGCTGGGTAAATTGAATTGTGGCAGCCCGAACCAGGCTCGGGCCGCCAGGGCATCTCGTTCGATCTGCTCTTTCAAGGCAGTGAAAGAGGCAAACTTCTGCTCTTCGCGCAGCTTGTGGCGAAGCAGCACCTTGACCTGCTGACCATATA
The DNA here is from genome assembly GCF_049173895.1 of Aeromonas sp. 602200. Taxonomy (NCBI): domain Bacteria; kingdom Pseudomonadati; phylum Pseudomonadota; class Gammaproteobacteria; order Aeromonadales; family Aeromonadaceae; genus Aeromonas; species Aeromonas sp. 602200. The sequence continues at coordinate 116,361 of NZ_JAAKSL010000006.1, read as the reverse complement.
GATCACCAGAAAAATCAAATAGATGTACTTCCAATCTGGCTTGTGTACCGCTCAAGGTCGGCCGTACACCCACATTGGCTACACCGGGGAAGGTCTTGCCGGAACATATCACTTCCACCGCAAACACGCCACCGACCGGGATCACCTGACGCTTGAGGGCCAGATTGGCGGTGGGAAAACCTATGGTGCGCCCCAGCTTGTCGCCGTGGGCCACCCGGCCGCTGATGGTGTAGGGGCGGCCAAGCATCAGCTCCACCTCCGCCATCCGGCCCGCCTTAAGTGCTTCACGCACCAGCGTGCTGCTGACCCGCTGCCGTTCGAGCTGGAAGCTCTGGGTACTGATCACCTCAAAGCCGAAGCGATGGCCCGCCTCCTCCAGCAGGTGGAAGTCCCCTTCCCGCCCCTTGCCGAAGCGAAAATCATCGCCGACCACCAGATAGCGCACCCCGAGCTTCTCCACCAGCAACTGCTCGATGAAGGTCGAGGCCGCCTGCTCGGCAAAGCGGTGGCTGAAGCGCACGCAGAGCATGCGATCGATATGCAGCCCCTGCAGCGCTTCATACTTCTCGCGCAAGCGGCTCAGGCGCGCCGGCGCCTCGCTACCGGCAAACAGCTCCAGCGGCTGCGGCTCAAACAGCATGACGCAGGCGGGCAATCCCAGCTGGGCCGCTTTCTCCTTGAGACGTGCCAATACCGCATGGTGACCCTGATGAACCCCATCAAAGTTGCCAATGGTTAATACACATCCCCAGTGACGGGGCTTGAGATTGTGAATGCCGCGAATAAGCTCCATCAGTGCCTTGTGCGTTGCTGCCATGGAAATCGGCGGATTATATATCAGGCAGCAGGCAGGGTCAGCCCTCATAGCCTGATTTCAACTATCCGGGCCCAATCACGCCCCCTGCGGCGCCATGAGGCACTATCCCCATGGCGCCGCAGGATCACGGCTACTGCTGCCCCGATTTAAGGTGACGCGGCCGAATGCCCAGCAGCAGCAACACCACGGCATAGACCGCAGCCCCCAGCGACAGCAGCATGGTCAGCTGCAAACTGGCCTTGCCCATGCTCCATGCACCCCACTGAGCCAGATCCGGCGACAGATAGGCGAGCACGCCCCCCATCAGCACGCTGGCGACCAGCAGCTTGAGGCAGAACACGCCGGTATGGCGGGAGGGACGATAGACGCTCTGCTGGTACAACCCCTTGAACAGCAAAGCCGCATTCAGAGTACCAGAGCAGGCGGTCGAGAGCGCCAACCCCACGTAACCGAGCGGGTAGATGAAGATGAGGTTGCAGACCATGTTCGCAATCATCGACATCACCCCGATCCGCACCGGCGTTTTGGTGTCCTGACGGGCGTAGTAACCGGGCGCCAGCACCTTGATCAGCATCAGGGAGAGCAGACCGGTAGTGGAGGCCAGCAGGCTGGCGCTCGACATGCTCACTTCATGCAGGCCGAACTCGCCGCGCATGAACAGCACCCGCAAAATGGGCTCGCGCATCACCGCAATGCCTATCATGGCGGGCAGGCCGAGCAGCATCACCATCCGCACCCCCCAATCCATGGTGCGGGAGAAGTCCGCCGGATCGGCATCCACATGCTTCTTGGCCAGCGCTGGCAGGATCACGGTACTGATGGCCACCGCAAACAGCCCGAGGGGGAACTCCAGCAGGCGATCCGAGTAGTAGAGATAGCTGATGGCACCAGTCGCCAGGAAGGAAGCCAGCATGGTGTTGACCAGCAGGTTGATCTGGCTGACCGAGACCCCGAACAGGGCCGGGATCATCAGTGTGCGGATCTTCACTACCCCAGGGTGATTCCATCCCCACTTGGGCCATACCAGCATGTTGATTTGGCGCAAAAAGGGGTATTGGAACAAAAACTGCACCAAACCGCCCAAAAAGACACCAATCGCCAGCGAGATCTCAGGTTTGTCCATCAGCGGTGCAATCCACCAGGCCGCGGCAATCATTGTGATGTTGAGAAACACCGGCGTAAACGACGAGACAGCAAAGCGGCCGAAGGTGTTGAGGATGGCCCCCGCCATGGCGGTAAAAGTGATAAACCAGAGGTAGGGGAAGGTGATTTTGAGCATCAGACTGGCGAGCTCGAACTTCTCGGCCGCAGGGCCGCCGTGCAGCCAGTCCCAGAACCAGCCCCAGCCAAACAGCGCGGTCAGCACACCCGACCCCAGCACCCCGAGCAGGGTGACTACCGTCACTATCCCCCCCAGCGTGCCCGCCACTGCAGCCAGCAATTCACGCACTTCCCCCTCGTCGCCATTTTTCTTGTACTCCGTCATCACGGGAACAAAGGCCTGGTTGAAGGCACCTTCGGCGAACAGACGACGCAGAAAGTTGGGAATGCGATTGGCAAAAAAGAAGACGTCGGCGGCCACCCCGGCACCAAGCAGATTTGCGATGACCACATCGCGAACCAAGCCCATTACGCGGGATGCCAGCGTCATTCCGGACACTATCATGCCGGATTTGATCAATTTCTTACTCAAGACGAGGCCTCTGGAACTGTCAGAATGAAAAGAATGCTGCTAGAATCGGCCGACAGTTTAACCGTCTCCCTACTGACACACCACCGGGAGGCGGTGTTTATTTGCACAAATCATTTGACAATATGTGGTTGGAAGGGCATATTTCCGGGCCTTTTCAATACACTCGCTAAGACAGTTTTAGGAGTTTTACCTTGGCTAACATCAAATCTGCTAAGAAGCGCGCTCTTCAGTCAGAAAAACGCCGTCAGCACAACGCCAGCCGTCGTTCCATGACCCGTACCTACCTGAAGAAAGTCATTGCTGCTATCGCCTCTGGCGACAAAGCTGCTGCGACTGCCGCTTTCGCTGTTGCTCAGCCGATCATGGATCGTATGGCGACCAAAGGCCTGATCCACAAGAACAAAGCTGCTCGTCACAAGAGCCGCCTGTCTGCACAGATCAAAGCTATGGCTTAATCAGCTTCTGCTGATCAAAGCTGAAAAAACCGGCCTTAGTGCCGGTTTTTTATTTATCTGCGCTGCAATAAAGTCGATGCAGCAAACTGATCATTTCACGCACCTCATGGCTGCGCAGCGAATAGTAGACCGTCTGGGCCTCTTTGCGAGTCATCACCAGCTCATCCCGCCGCAGCAGCGCAAGATGCTGTGACAAGGCCGACTGACTCAATCCCAATCGCTCGTTGAGCTCCCCCACTGACAGTTCGCGCTCCAGCAACTGGCACAGAATAAACAGCCGCCGTTCGTTGGCCAGCGCCTTGAGCAAGGCCACCGCTTTACTCGCATTGGCTTCCATCTCTTCAAGTTGCATCACATCTCTCCTCTACCACTCATCGCCGATGATACGTGGTGACGGGTCGTTTTAAAACGACAGGGTGGCCGGCTGGATGGCGGAGAAGTTCTCCTGGCCGGAAAAGAGAAAGGTAAAATCGCTCTCGCAGACCCGCTTCACCGCCGGATGCTGGATCATCCGCTCGGCGAAGATGACGTAATACTCCTCCATCAGATCCTGGGTTTCCCCGATCAGCATCACCCCCTCCCCCTCGAGGATCTCCTCCCGATAGATAGTCGGGGCCATGAAAATCCCCTGATTGAAGAAGCCAAACGCCTTCATCAAGGCGGCATCATCAAACTCGCCAAGAATGCTGGGAGAAACCCCCTGCTGCTCGAACCACTGGGTCAGCTGACGCCCCATGGCAGTACGGCGACCGGGGATCAGTAGCTTGCGCTCTTCCAGACAGGCGGGAAAGGGCTTTTCGGGCAATGGAGCCTTGCAGAAGAAGCTGACGCCACAGCCGCCCAACCGCTTGGAGAGCAGCCCCGCATGCTGGCTGGAGTCCACTGGACAGTCGGAGAGGATCATATCGAGCTTGTGCTCGCTCAGCTGCTCCAGCAGCAGTTCGTGGGTCGATTCAAAACAGCGCAGATGGATGGAACCATCATTGGGAATGACAGAGAGCAGCACGCGGCTGGCAAGGCGCTTGGAGAGGGCATCGGCGATGCCGACGTCGAACAGGATCTGGCTCTCCTTGCGGTAGTTGACGATATCGAGCATCTCGTAGGAGAGGCTGAACATCTTGTCGGCATAGCGAAACACCAGCTGGCCCAGCTCGGTCGCCTCAAGAGAGCGCCCCTTGCGTTTGAGCAGCTTGCCCCCGAGGCGCTGCTCCAGCAGCTTAATCTGACCGGTGACGGTTTGCGGGGTCAAAAAAAGGGCTTCCGCTGCCTGGGTAACGGAGCCCTTCTTCTGAGTCATCCAGAAATAGTAGAGATGGTTGTAGTTAAGGTGTGACATCCGATGGGGTTCCCGCTTGACGCGGACTCCGGTAGCAGCTGAGTTCAACCGCCAGAATGTCATACATGTCGCTAACCGAGTCAACCTTGTTCGCGCCAAACTGCTCCATCAGACTGGCCTTGAGGCGTGCCTTGTCCGGCATCCGGTCAGCGCAATAACGCTTGTTGGAGCGCTTGACCATTTCGCCAGCCCGGCTGCTCAGCGCCCGCTCGGAGAAGGTCTCGCCGAAACGAGCCTTAGCCTGCTTGTCCCCCAACATCAGAGCACTCTCCACCACCCCGTTGAGATAGGCCGAACAGCTGGCCGAACCAGCCTCCTGTCGACACTCTTCAAACCCGCCAGCTAATCCCATAGGACTGACCAAGAAGAGCAGTAACCATGCCTGTTTTCTCATAAACCCTCCGCATTCTGGTCCCCATCACTCTTGGGGAGTGACAATCGCAAGGCCAGATAGCCAACCAGCGCTGCAATGCTGGATCCAACGAGGATCCCGAGGCGCGAGTAGCTGCCGTAATCCAGCCCACCATGCTCAAAGGCCAGTGACGCGATAAACATCGACATGGTGAATCCGATACCACAGAGGATGCTGACCGCAAAAATCTGCTTGAAGTTAACCCCGGGCGGCAACTGGGCGATACCCAGTTTGACCGACAGCCAGCTGATGGTAAACACCCCGAGCGGCTTGCCGATAAACAGTCCCAGCATGATGCCCATGGGCACCGGATTCAACAGGGAGGAGAGACCTATCCCCTCAAGGGATACCCCTGCGTTGGCAAAGGCAAACAGCGGCAGGATCAGATAGGCGCTCCAGGGATGTAACGAGTGCTCAAGATGCTTGAGTGGCGACTCATAACGCTTCCCCTTGAGCGGGATCATAAATCCGACCACCACACCGGCCAACGTCGCGTGAACGCCCGACTTGAGTACAGCAACCCAGAGCACCAGACCAACCAGCATGTAGAGGCTGATCCTGTCCTCGCCACGACGGTTCATCCAGAACAGGGTAAAGGTAGCCAGAAGGCCGATCGCCAGCGCCTCAAGCGACAACTGCTGGGTATAGAAAAGTGCGATGATGATGATGACGCCGAGGTCATCCATGATGGCCAGCGCCAGCAGGAATACCTTGAGGCTCACCGGCACCCGCTTGCCGAGCAGCGCCATCACCCCGAGGGCAAAGGCGATGTCGGTCGCAGCCGGGATCGCCCAGCCAGCACGCGCCACTTCGTCCGAATAGTTGAAAAAGGCGTAGATCAAGGCTGGAGCCAGCATGCCGCCCACCGCCGCAATAGCCGGAAAAGTCGCTTGCACCCGAGAGGAGAGCGCCCCCTCCAACATTTCACGCTTCACTTCCAGACCAACCAGCAGGAAGAAAATCGCCATAAAGCCATCGTTGATCCAGAGCAGCAGTGGCTTGTTGATGTCGAGAGCCGCGATGCGCACCTGCACCGGCGTGTCGAGAAACGCCTGATACCCGCCAGCCAGCGCGGTATTGGCTAAAATCATTGCCAGCATGGCAGCCATGATCAGAATAATTCCGGAGGCGGCCTCCAGCTTCAGGAACTTTTTGATTACGTCACTCATGGTTAAATTTTCCACCGTATTGCTTTGGTTTGAGTCTATCCCTTGCAACAACCAATGGAAAATCGTTTCTTGCTGCTCAATACAACGAAAAAACCGAAAGCAAAATAGAACATACCTGCTATAAGCAGGTTTTTCCTCGTCTCTGGCTACCGTCTTATTAATCAATAAAATGAATTTTCAATTATTTAACTGCATAAAAAAGGCGCCCTGAGGCGCCTTGCTATCAGATGGCGACGGGCGCCTTGATGCCGGGATGGGGGTCATAACCCTCGATCTCGAAATCCTCGAACTTGTAATCGAAGATGGAGTCGGGTTTGCGCTTGATCACCAGGGTCGGCAGCGGGCGTGGCTCGCGGGAGAGCTGAAGTGCAGTCTGCTCCATGTGGTTGGAGTAGAGGTGCACATCGCCGCCGGTCCAGACGAAGTCGCCCACTTCCAGACCACACTGCTGGGCCATCATATGGGTCAGCAGGGCGTAGCTGGCAATGTTGAACGGCAAGCCGAGGAACACATCACAACTGCGCTGGTAGAGCTGGCAGGAGAGCTTGCCGTCCGCCACGTAAAACTGGAAGAAGGCGTGGCAGGGAGCCAGCGCCATCTTGTCCAGCTCACCCACGTTCCAGGCGGATACGATGATGCGGCGCGAATCCGGGTTGTGCTTGATGTCATCCACCGCCTTCTGGATCTGGTCGATGACAGACCCGTCAGCCGCAGGCCAGGAGCGCCACTGAGCGCCGTAAACCGGCCCCAGATCGCCATTCTCGTCGGCCCACTCATCCCAGATGCTGACGCCATTTTCCTTCAGATAGGCGGTATTGGTATCCCCATTGAGGAACCAGAGCAGCTCGTGAATGATGGAGCGCAGGTGGCACTTCTTGGTGGTCACCAGCGGGAAACCTTCCGCCAGATTGAAGCGCATCTGATGGCCGAACAGGGAAACAGTACCGGTGCCGGTACGGTCTGACTTGACGGTGCCCTCATCGAGGATTTTCTGCATCAGGTCGAGATAAGCTCGCATTATTTCGCCTCCTTCACGGCATTACCGAACAACTGCGGACGCTTGTAGGCGGCCCAAATCATCAGGGCACCGGCGATAATCATCGGGGTGGAGAGGATCTGGCCCATGCTGATCTCCTGGAAATAGAGACCAAGCTGGCTGTCCGGCTGGCGCACAAACTCCACCAGGAAGCGGAACAGGCCGTAGAACAGCAGGAACATGCCGGAGATGGCACCGCGCGGCGGATTCTTGCGCCAGAAGAGATTGAGGATGATGAACAGCACCACCCCTTCCAGTGCGAACTGGTAAAGCTGGGAGGGATGACGCGGCTCGGGGCCGGCCTCCGGGAAGATGATGGCCCAGGGTACATCGGTGACCCGGCCCCACAGCTCGCCGTTGAGGAAGTTGCCGATCCGGCCGACGCCGAGACCGAACGGAATGAGCGGTGCCACAAAGTCGGCCACGGTGAAGAAGTGGCGCTTGGTCTTGTGGGCAAACCAGATCATCGCGGTGATCACCCCGATCAGACCACCGTGGAACGACATACCGCCGGTCCAGATCTTGAACAGGTAGGTGGGATCCGCGAGGAAGAGATCGAAGTTGTAGAACAGCACGTAACCGACACGGCCACCGAGGATCACCCCGAGGAAGCCGTAAAACAGCAGATCCGACACCTCGTTGCGGGTCCAGCCGCTGTTCGGCGCATCGGCGCGACGGCCGGCAAGCCACATGGCAAACGCGAAACCGAACAGGTACATGAGACCATACCAGCGTACCGATAGTGGTCCCAAACTGAATGCTACGGGATCAATCTGCGAGAAAACCCAATATCCATCGTGCTGCATATGCGGCCCCAGTCAAAATAAAAGCCGCATTTTCCGATCATTCGTCAGCAGGGACAAGGCATGATTATCAATCACTCTGTTTCGATTTATGACCGGCTCGCAGCAAACCGCCCAAACCATGCTCCTCCAGATAGCGGGCAAACAGGCCGCGCAGTACGTGGGGGTTGTCATGTTTGAGGCCATCGGCCATCAGTTCGGTCAACTCGCTCAGGGTGGATTGACGCAGCACGTACTTGATCCGGGCGATGTTGTGGGTGTTCATACTGAAGCGGCGATAGCCCATGGCAAGCAGCAACAGTACACCGACCGGATCACCGGCCAGCTCGCCACAGACCGACACCGGCTTCTGGTAGCGGTGGGAAGCATCAACCAGCTGTTGCAGGGCGCGGATCACCGCAGGATGGAAGGCATCATAGATGTTGGCAACCCGGGAATTGTTGCGATCCACCGCCAGCAGGTACTGGGTAAGGTCATTGCTGCCCACAGACCAGAAGTCGATGAGCGGCGCCATCTCCGGCAAAATAAAGAGGGCTGAGGGCACCTCGATCATCACCCCGAGGCTGGGGTAGCGGATCACTGCATCGCGGCTCGCCGCCTCTTCCGACACTTCCCGCCATGCCTGATCCAGCAGACGACGGGAGGCTTTGATTTCGCTGACGCTGCTGATCATCGGCAGCATGATGGCCAGATTGTCCAGCCCTTCGCTGGCCCGCAGCATCGCCTTGAGCTGCACCAGAAACAGTTCGGGGTGATCCAGGGTGATCCGGATCCCCCGCCAGCCAAGGAAGGGGTTTTCCTCGACGATGGGGAAATAGGGCAACGGCTTGTCGCCGCCCACATCCAGCGTCCGCATACAGACCGGCCGGTTGCGGTAGGTCTCCAGAATGCCGCGATAACGGGCTGTCTGCTCCCACTCTGAGGGGAAACTCTCCTGCAGCATAAAGGGGATCTCGGTGCGATAGAGACCGACCCCGTCCGCCAGCTGATTGAGGGAGATCTCGGTATCGGCACTGAGACCGGCGTTGAGCAGCAGGGAGACCTTGGTGCCGTCGGCCGTCTCGGATGGCAAGTTGTCGACACTGCGCACCAAGGTATCGAGCGCCCGCTCTTCGCTCAGCAGCTGACGATACTCGGTCAGAATCACCTGATTGGGTTCGATGAAGAGATCGCCGCTGTAACCATCGACAACCAGCATGCGACCGCCGATGTCGCCGAGGGGCAGATCGACCCCCATGATGGCGGCGACCCCCATGGCGCGGGCCAGAATGGCGGCGTGGGAGTTGGTCCCCCCCTTGAGCGAGACCACCCCGGTCAGATACTCGCGGGGCACTTCCGCCAGAATGGTGGCGGTCACTTCATCGGCAACCAGCACCACCGGCTCGCCGATGGAGATATGTTCCGGTTCATTCTGCACCAGTCGGCTGATCAGCCGCTGGGCAATATCCTTCACGTCGGTGGAGCGCTCCTGCAGGTAGGGATCCTTCATCCCTTTGAACTGCTCGATCAAGCGATCACTGATCAGCTTGACCGCAGATACCGCAGTCCAGTGCTCCTTGCTCACCTTGTTGCGAATGGGCTTGATATAGCCGGGATCGTTCAGCAGATGGAGGTAGATATCGAAAATCGCCACCGAATCCTGGCTGTAGCTCTCGCGAAAACGCAGCGCCAGACTCTCCAGATCGTGGCGCACCTCCTCAACCGCCAGCTCCAGCCGCGCCAGCTGGCTGGCATGGTCTTCATCCTTGCGCGGGGTAATGGACGAGAGCGCCTTGCGGGGCCGCCACACCCAGGCCTTGGCCATGGCGATGCCGCTGGCACCGGCAATACCGCGCAGCGGCTTGCTCCAGTCGGTCTTCTGCAACCACCCCTTGGCCTGCGCCTGGGCAATCCGCGCCGCCAGCTGGGCCGCCAGGGTGACCATGAAGGACTCTTCCCCCTCATCGAAGCGGCGACTCTCTTTCTGCTGCACCACCAGAATGCCGACCACCTGACGCTGATGCATGATGGGAGCGCCGAGGAAGGAGCGGAACGCCTCTTCGGCAACATCGGGCAGGAATTTGAAACTGGGGTGCGCGGGGGCATCAGCCAGGTTGATCAGCTCTTCCCGCTGACCCACCAGACCAACGATACCCTGCTCGTAGGGCAGGGTCACCTTGCCGACCGCGGACGGTGCCAAGCCGTCGGTAGCCGCCAGGCGATAGCGGCGCACCTCGGGTTCCGAGACATACACGGAGCAGCAGTCCACTGCCATGGCGTGCCGGGTCTGGCTCACCAATGCCTGCAAGGCCTGCTCGAGGGTATTGGCCTCGGCCATGCTCTCGACGATACGTCTCAGTTCCGTTAACAACTAATCTGTGCTCCTTAACGGGCGCGGTTGCGCCGCCCATCCTTCTTGTTGACCTGCACTGCCGGCACTGGCATCGCCAGCGGGGCAAACTCTTTCATGACCCGGCGGTAAACCTCCCGCTTGAACGAGACGACCTGACGCACCGGATACCAGAAGCTGACCCAACGCCAGTCGTCAAATTCGGGATGGCCATGACAGCCGAACTGGATCCTCGACTCCTTGCCCGAATTCAGCTGTAACAGGAACCATTTTTGTTTTTGGCCAATACAGACCGGTGAACTGTCCCAGCGGACAAGACGTTTGGGTAAACGGTACTTTAGCCAGTTACGACTGGTGGCCATGATGGTCACATCTTCGGGCTTGAGGCCAATCTCCTCATACAGCTCTCGATACATGGCCTGCTCTGGCGTTTCACCATCATCAACCCCCCCCTGCGGAAACTGCCAGGAGTGCTGCCCATAGCGTTTAGCCCACAACACTTGTCCTTCACGGTTACAGATCACGATACCGACATTGGGACGAAATCCGTCGCCATCAATCACGTGATCACCTTATAAAGGCTGAATCTATAAGGAGATTGTTCCACATTCACTCCGTGGCAGCAAACAAGGAGTGAATCCCCTGTTTCATGAATAACTTTCAATTTCAAACATACTTATAAACAAATCCAAGGATCCGCGCCCCCAAGTTGCCCACCCAGGCTGTGCATAAAGCTGTTAGCAAACGGGTATATACAGTACTTTTTAACTGTACGCGAAAAGTAACTCTTCGTATCACCACGCAACATTAAATATAAAAAATCATTATTTTTTATGAACTTGAGATAAAATAACTGGATCTAGATCCATGTTACCCCAAGAGCCTGATCCATGATCCGGATTGTGAACAAGTTCAACTGCTCAAAGATCCACCGCGGCGAAATTATCCACAGGAGTGGCACAATATCTACCCCGTTTACCCTGTAAAAATGGGGTGGCATTCACAATTTTTTGTAACATATCAGCGACTCCAACCACTTTCATCTACTTATCCAAGATTTCTGTGGATAACTGTGTGTAACATCATGCACAAACCCTTGGACAACTATTTAGAGGTCAAACCAGACCAGGATCACTACTCGATAAAATAGACAAAATCCTTTAAAATCATAATGATGAGATGATAGCCCCCAAACTCTCTGCATTTGATCTTATCCACTCAGGATCGGTTATAAAAACAGCGATCCTTCTCGGGATCCTCCCCTGTTAGAATATGGCGAGCAAGATGGAGCCAACTATGCCAAGCAATCCCCAATCCGAGCAGGAGTTATTGAGCCGCGCCTATGCCATGGCCGGATTCACCCTGGCGCAGCTGGCCGCCGAGGCTGGTGTCGCTGTGCCCAAAGACCTGCGCCGTGACAAGGGGTGGGTCGGTCAGTTGATCGAGCTGCAACTGGGAGCCAGCGCAGGGAGCAAGCCGGAGCAGGACTTCCCGGAGCTGGGGATCGAACTCAAGACGATCCCCGTGGATCCTCAAGGCAAACCGCTGGAGACCACCTTCGTCTGCGTCGCCCCGCTGATCGGCGTCAGCGGCCAGCGCTGGGAGGAGTCCAACGTGCGCAACAAGCTCTCCCGGGTGCTCTGGATCCCGGTGGAAGGCAGTCGGGAGATCCCGGTTGGCGAGCGACGGGTCGGCATGCCGCTGATGTGGAGCCCGAATGAAGAGGAAGATCGGCTGCTGCGTCAGGACTGGGAGGAGCTGATGGACATGATAGTGCTGGGAGAAGTGGAGCAGATCAGCGCGCGCCACGGCCAGGTGATGCAACTGCGCCCCAAGGCAGCCAACAACAAAGCGCTGACTCGCGCCATCGGCCGCGATGGTCAACCCATCATGACCCTGCCCCGCGGCTTTTATCTCAAGATCGACTTCACCCACAGTCTGCTGCAACGCTATTTTGCCTTGCCGACTTGATCTGCCTTATCAACATCTTTGTCATATGGTGGTATAAAAATAGACAGGAACCATTTTTAACTCACAGACAAGGAGGCGTCATGCCACTGATCAAACAGTTTTTGAAGTCCAAGCCCGAGGTCAGGGTGACCTTTGCCGTAGAGAAAGAGGCGGCTGCAGGAGCGGAACAGGTGATGCTGATCGGCGAGTTCACCCAGTGGCAACCGGTCGAGCTGAAACGCATGAAGAGCGGCGAGTTCAAAGCCACCCTCAATCTGCCGACCGACGGCCCGGGGTACTTCGAATATTGCTACCAGCTCATCACTCCGGCAGGGGAAACCCTCTACGAGAATGACTGGGCTGCGGACGACTATGTGCCTGGCCCTTTCGGGCGTGACAACTCGGTGGTACGGGTCATCCAGTAACGGCAACCAGAGAGCCAATAGACGGATACAAAAAAGGCTCGCCATTGGCGAGCCTTTTCACTACCTGTCGAGCTATTTGCCGACATACCGACACCAATTCGAATCGAATTAGTTGAGCTTCTCTTTGATACGAGCAGCTTTGCCGGACAGGTTGCGCAGGTAGTACAGTTTGGCGCGGCGAACATCACCACGACGCTTCAGTTCTACACTGTGGATCAGCGGAGAGTGAGTCTGGAATACACGCTCAACACCTTCGCCGTTGGAGATCTTGCGAACGGTGAAAGCAGAGTGCAGACCGCGGTTACGCTTGGCAATAACGATGCCTTCGAAAGCCTGCAGACGCTCTTTACCACCTTCTTTAACACGAACTTGAACACGTACGGTGTCGCCCTGGGCAAAAGCCGGGATGTCGGTACGCATTTGCTCTTGTTCAAGCTGCTGAATAATCTTGCTCATTGTCTTTCCTTACCTAGGATAAACTGAAAACTCTACTTAACGCTGTCACGCACTTCGCGGACATACTCGGCAAGAAGTGATTCTTGCTCGTCAGTCAGAGCTAGGTTGTTAATAAGTTCCGGCCTTCTTTGCCAGGTTCGTCCGAGCGATTGCTTGAGACGCCAGCGCCGAATCACTTCGTGATTGCCGCTTGTCAGCGCCTCGGGCACCGCCAATCCATCCAACACCTCCGGCCGAGTGTAGTGGGGATGATCCAGCAAGCCATCCGTAAAGGAGTCCTGCTCAGCACTGGCCTGATCACCCAAGACTCCTGGAACCAGACGCGAAACCGCATCGATCAGGGTCATGGCAGGCAACTCGCCACCACTTAACACGTAATCCCCGATAGACCACTCTTCGTCGACTTCGGTTTGTATCACGCGTTCATCGATACCTTCGTATCGACCGGCTACCAGAATCAGTTTCTGATTCGTCGCCAACTCGGTTACGCCCGCTTGAGTCAGCTTGCGTCCCTGAGGGGAGAGATAGATGACTTTCGCCCCGTCTCCCGCCGCTTGCTTGGCTGCATGAATCGCGTCACGCAGCGGCTGAACCATCATTAACATGCCGGGCCCACCACCATAAGGACGATCATCGACCGTACGGTGTTTGTCGTGGGTAAAGTCCCGGGGGTTCCAGCACTCAATCTGCAGCAGGCCACTCTTGACGGCCCGACCCGTTACCCCGTGCTCGGTAATGGCTCGGAACATTTCAGGGAAGAGGCTAATCACCCCAATCCACATAAGAAACCTCCGGCACCCGTGTTAGCGCGGGAAACTAGAAACCAGGATCCCAATCAACTTCGATTGTTCGAGCAGTCAGATCAATGTTCTTGATCACCTGCTCTTCCAGGAACGGAATCAACCGCTCCTTTGCACCAAAGGCATCTTTTACATTGGCCTCAACCACCAACACATCGTTGGAGCCGGTTTCCATCAATTCGGTCACCTTGCCCAGGTCATATCCCTTGGTGGTCACTACCGAGCAACCAATCAGGTCACGCCAGTAGAACTCGCCCTCAGGCAACGCAGGCAATAGATCAGCGGGTACGCCGATCTCGACATTGGTCAATGCCAGGGCATCTTCGCGCACATCGATACCATCGAGTTTGCAGATCAGACCCTTGTTGTGACGTTTCCAGGATGAAACCCGAATTTCACGCCACGCCCCGTTCTGATTAATCAGCCAGGGGTTGTAATCGAAAATCGCTTCGGCAACATCGGTGAAGGAGTTCACTTTAAGCCAGCCCTTGATGCCGTAAACGGTCCCCAGGGTGCCCAGAACTACAGGTTTTTCCACCTTAACTCCTTACCGTTTGGCTGATTAAGCAGCTTTGGCAGCGTCTTTGATCAGCTTGGCAACGCGCTCAGAAACAGCGGCACCAGTAGCAACCCAATGCTCGATACGAGCCAGGTCCAGGTTCAGCTTTTCAGCCTGACCAGAAGCAACCGGGTTGAAGAAACCAACGCGCTCGATGAAACGACCGTCGCGGGCGTTACGGCTGTCAGCAACTACTACCTGGTAGAACGGACGCTTTTTCGCGCCACCACGTTGTAAACGAATGGTTACCATATCGTCCTCATTAACATCTAATGAACAAGGCCCGCAAACACGCGGACCCTAGCTTAAAATAAGCCGCATAATTCTACTTGGATTCGTAATAATTGCAACCAAGCCAGCCATTTTTTGCGCAGGGCTGCAATGAAAAGGGCCTGCAACTCGCAGACCCTCGCTCAATACCTAACTCCGGATAATCAGAACGGACCGCGACCGCCACCAAATCCCGGTGGCAGCATGTTCTTCATCTGGCTCATCATTTTGCGCATGCCGCCCTTGCCGGACATCTTCTTCATCATGCGCTGCATCTCTGTGAACTGCTTGAGCAGCTTGTTCACGTCCTGCACCTGCATGCCGGAACCTGCGGCGATACGACGCTTGCGAGAGCCCTTGATGAGGTCGGGATGGGCACGCTCTTTCGGCGTCATGGAGCTGATGATGGCCTCCATCCGCACGGTGAGTTTGTCATCCATCTGATCCTTGATGTTGTCCGGCAGGCCGGACATGCCCGGCAGCTTGTCGAGCATACCCATCATGCCGCCCATGTTGCGCATCTGGGCCAACTGCTCGCGGAAGTCCTCGAGATCGAAGCCTTTACCGCTCTTGACCTTGCTGGCCAGCTTGGCAGCTTTCTCTTTATCGACGTTACGCTCCACCTCTTCGATCAGAGAGAGCACATCGCCCATGCCGAGGATGCGAGAGGCAAGGCGATCAGGGTGGAACGGCTCCAACGCATCGGTCTTCTCGCCCATACCGATGAACTTGACCGGTTTACCGGTGATGTGGCGCACCGACAGGGCGGCACCACCGCGGGCATCGCCGTCCGCCTTGGTGAGGATCACGCCGGTAAGGGGCAGCGCTTCGTTGAACGCCTTGGCGGTGTTGGCGGCATCCTGACCTGTCATGGCATCGACCACGAACAGGGTCTCGACAGGCTTGATGGTGGCGTGCAGATCCTGGATCTCGGCCATCATTTCGCTATCAACATGCAGACGGCCGGCGGTATCGACGATCACCACGTCATAGAATTTCTTGCGCGCCTGATCGATAGCGGCAGTCGCGATGGCAACCGGCTTCTGGCTTGCATCGCTCGGGAAGAAGTCGACGCCGATGTCACCCGCCAGGGTCTCCAGCTGTTTGATCGCCGCAGGGCGATAGACGTCGGCACTGACCACCAACACCTTCTTCTTGTTGCGCTCTTTGAGCAGTTTGGCCAGTTTGCCGACCGTGGTGGTCTTACCGGCCCCCTGCAAACCGGCCATCAGGATAATGGCGGGCGGCTGGGCAGCCAGATTGAGCTGTTCATTGGCCTCCCCCATCACGGTGACCAGCTCGCCGTGCACTATCTTGATGAATGCCTGACCCGGGCTCAGGGATTTGGCCACTTCCTGCCCGACGGCACGCTCCTTGACGCGCGCCACGAAATCACGCACGACCGGCAGGGCGACGTCCGCCTCAAGCAGCGCCATGCGGACTTCGCGCAGGGTCTCTTTGATGTTCTCTTCGGTCAGCCGACCACGGCCACTGACATTGCGCAAGGTGCGCGAGAGTCTTTCAGTCAAATTCTCAAACATGACGCATTCCGGTTCTTGGCGTAATAAATGGGGGGCATTATAACCCAGAGCAGCCGCGAGGACGATTATTCACCGCACCGTCGCTCATCTATGCTTCGTCCCTATATATGGGCGGATCGGCCATTGCACAACTGGCGAGCACATCTTGTGCAAGGTATACTGCTCCTCTTATATCCCTAAATGCTTGTGTAACAACGACCTGGTTATGATCGTGATCTCTGTTCTGGCCCTGGCGTTTTATCTGCTGGCCATCATCGCCTCACTGCACCTGCTGCTCAATGCCAAACAAGTCGGGTACACGCCCCTGTTCGCTTGCGTGGGACTGGCACTGGTAGCCCATGGTGCATCTGTTGCCAGCGAAGTAATGGTGACCCATTCCGGTCAAAACCTGAGCATGCTCAACGTCGCCTCGCTGGTGAGCCTGATCATCAGTTGCTTCATGACCTGCGTCACCCGTCGCTTCAACGGCTGGATCCTGCTGCCGGTAGTCTATAGCTTCTCGGCCCTGTTGCTGGCTGCCAGCGCCTTGATCCCGGGTCGCTACATAACCCATCTGGAGGCCCATCCCCAGCTGTTGCTGCACATCGGCCTAGCCCTGATGGCCTATGCGGTATTGATGATCGCCTGCCTGTTTGCGTTGCAGCTTGCCTGTCTGGACAAGCAGCTTAAATCTCGAAAAATCAGCAACCTGCCAGCCATGCCGCCACTGATGACAGTGGAGAAACGGCTGTTCCAGTTGATCTCTGCAGGGGTGCTACTGCTGACACTCTCCATCGCCTCCGGCCTCTTCTTCCTCGAAGACATGTTCGCCCAGGGCAAATCACACAAGGCGGTACTCTCCATTCTGGCCTGGTGTGTCTATGTGCTGCTGTTGTGGGGCCATCACACCTATGGCTGGCGCGGTCGCAAAGTCATCACGCTGAGTCTGATTGGCAGCTTCATCCTGACCCTTGCCTACTTTGGCAGCCGCTTCGTCAAAGAAGTGCTGTTGAGCTGACCCCACTCTTTTAGCCATACCATCCAACAGGAGCACTTTTTGGACAGTATCTCAACGAGCACATTACTGATTGTTCTCGTTATCTTGATCCTCTTATCCGCCTTCTTCTCAAGTTCCGAAACGGGTCTGATGTCCATCAACCGCTACAAGCTGCGGCATCTGGCACAGACCAAACACAAAGCCGCACGTCGAGTCGAACAACTCCTAGCACGCCCCGATCGCCTGCTGGGACTGATCCTGATCGGCAACAATCTGGTCAATATCCTCGCCTCCGCCATCGCCACCATCGTCTGTATCCGGCTGTTTGGTGATCTCGGGGTCGCCATTGCCACCTTCGGCCTGACACTGGTAGTGCTGGTATTCGGTGAAGTGACCCCCAAGACCCTGGCAGCCATGTTCCCGGAGAAGATCGCCTATCCCGCCTCCTGGATCCTCAAGGGGCTGATGGTGCCGCTCTCACCGCTGGTCTGGCTGATCAACGGCATCACCAGCGGCCTGCTCAAGATGCTGAAGATCAATCCCAACAAGGATGACTCCCTCAACACCGAGGAGCTGCGCACCATAGTCAATGAGGCGGGTAACCTGATCCCCCAGCGTCATCAGGAGATGCTGCTGAGCATTCTGGATCTCGACAAGATGCTGGTCGAGGACATCATGGTGCCACGCAGCGATATCTACGCCATCGACATCAACGATGACTGGAAGAGCATCCAGCGCCAGCTGGCCCACTGCGCTCACACCAAGATCCTGCTCTATCGCGACAATATCGACGACGTTGTCGGCTTTTTGCACGCGCGCGATGCCCTGCGACTGGTAGCCAGGGATCAGTTCAACAAATCGAGCCTGTTGCGGGAAGTGGACGAGATCTACTTCATTCCGGAAGGAACGCCGCTCAACGTGCAACTGGCCAAATTCCAGCGCAACAAGGAGCGAATTGGCCTGATCGTCGACGAATACGGCGATATTCAGGGGCTAATCACTCTGGACGACATTCTGGAAGAGATCGTGGGCGACTTCACCACCTCCATGACGCCAGCGCCGAGCGACGAGATCCATCCACAGTCAGATGGTTCTTATCTGGTCGAAGGCTCAGCCAATATTCGTGAGCTGAACAAGGAGATGAACTGGCACCTGCCCATCGACGGCCCGCGTACCCTCAACGGCCTGATCCTCGAATATCTGGAGGAGATCCCCCAGCCCAACATCGGGATCCGGCTGGCCGGTTATCCTATCGAGATCCTCGATGTGGAGAACAACATGGTCAAGATGGCGCGGATCATGCCGGCATCGTACCGGGCGGAGTCGGATTCGCAAGATTGAAAAAGGGCTGCCAGTGGCAGCCCTTTTCTATTGCTCATCGTCACTGTTCATCTTCATCATCCGGCTCCAGCACCAGCGTCGGGATCAACTCGCCAAACACCCTCTGTAGCTCGTCACGGTTGGCCAGCAGGTCTTGCAGCGTATAGCTGTCCATCACCGCCAGAAACGCATCCATCGCCTCTTTCAGCGCACTCTTGAGCAGACAGACAGAGACGATGTGGCAAGCGGGCGAGCCGCAGTCAATGCCGTCCAGATTGCCTTCCAGCGCCCTGATCACCTGCCCGATATTGATGGTGGCGGGATCGCAAGCCATGCGAATACCGCCATTCTTGCCACGCTGGGATTGCAGATAGCCCAGCTTCACCAGCTGATTGACCACCTTCACCATGTGGTTGCGGGAAACGCCATACAGGGCCGATACCTTGGCAACGCTCGACAACTCCCCTTCCGGCAGGGTGGCAAGATAGAGCAGGGCTCTCAATCCAAAATCTGTATAACTGGTTAGTCTCATAAAACCTGATTAGCGCGATGCGAAAAGTGGAGTATTGATTCAAATCAAATAAACATCTAGGATGCCACTTATTAAATGACATTTTATATGTTCAATTAGAACGAGGCCCCTATGCTAGATCAAACCACCGTTGCCGTCATCAAAAGCACCATTCCGCTGCTCGAATCGGCAGGCCCTGCCCTCACCCAGCACTTCTATCAGCGGATGTTCAGCCATAACCCGGAGCTGAAAGATATCTTCAACCTGGCCCACCAACGTAGTGGCGGCCAGCCGCTGGCCCTGTTCAATGCAGTCGCCGCGTATGCCAAGAATATCGACAATCTGGGAGCACTCGCCGGTGCGGTCGAGCGGATTGCACACAAACATACCGGATTCCTGATCCAGCCGGAACAATATCACATTGTAGGTAGTCATCTCTTGGCCACGCTCAAAGAATTGGGCGGAAGTGCGGTCACCGACGAGGTGCTGGAGGCATGGGGCAAGGCGTATGGCGTGCTGGCCGACATCTTCATCGGCCGCGAGCGAGAGATCTATCAGGAGAAGGCAAGCCAGGATGGCGGCTGGCAAGGTACCCGCACCTTCATCATCAAGGAGAAGCGGGCCGAGAGCGCCATCATCACCTCCTTCCTGCTGGCACCGGAAGATGGCAAGCCGGTATTGACCTTCAAACCGGGCCAATACCTCAGCATCAAGCTGGTTCACCCCGAGCTGGAATATCAGGAGATCCGCCAGTACTCCCTCTCCGAGGCACCCAATGGACAGGATTACCGCATCAGCGTCAAACGCGAGCCACAGGGTCAGGTCTCCAACCTGCTGCACGATCACCTGCAGGTGGGTGACAAGATCGAGGTGATGCCCCCTACCGGCGATTTCTACCTGAAAGCCGACAGCCAGACCCCGGTGGTACTGCTCTCAGCCGGTGTCGGCGTGACGCCGATGATGAGCATGCTCAACCAGCTGCTGGAAAGTGCTCATCAGGCCGAGATCACCTGGCTGCACGCCTGCGAACAGGGCGCTGTACACGCCTTCCGGGAGGATATTCAGCAAAAATCCCGCCAGCATCCCAACTTGCTGAGCCGGGTCTGGTATCGGGAGCCGGAGGCCAGCGATGTACAGGGTGAAGATTACGACCTGGCCGGCACCATAGATCTGACTGCCGTGAAGGAGCGCATCACGCCAGAGGCCCACTACTACTTCTGTGGCCCCGTCGGCTTCATGCAGGAGATCAAGCGGCAGCTGCTGGCGGCTGGAGTACCAACGGGGCAGCTCCATTACGAAGTTTTTGGCCCCCACCAAGATCTCTAAGGCGCGGGCAGCCATATAACAGAGGGAGGTTCCGGCCTGTCATGGCACGGCGGCTGGAACCGGACCCACAGGTGCAGATCTGTGGGTCATTTTTTTGGATCAGTGCATCGCCTTGGCGCGGGCCACCACGTTGGCCGGCATCCGGTTGCCAAGA
Source organism: Aeromonas sp. 602200 (assembly GCF_049173895.1). Taxonomy (NCBI): domain Bacteria; kingdom Pseudomonadati; phylum Pseudomonadota; class Gammaproteobacteria; order Aeromonadales; family Aeromonadaceae; genus Aeromonas; species Aeromonas sp. 602200. Next base: position 96,023 of record NZ_JAAKSL010000006.1, on the reverse strand, counting down.
CGGTTGAGCAGACTCGCCGCCTTCTGGTGCAGCGCCTTGTCACCGATGACGGAGCCATGGAGCCAGCGATAGGCGTCCTCATAATCGAGCGGACTGCCCATCCCCTGCAACAGCATCTCGACCCACTCGATGCGAGCCCGCAGAAAACCGAGGCTGGCCGCCTCGCGCATCAGGGTCTCGGCTCGCACCAAATCCTTCTGTACCAAAGTTCCTTTCCAGTAGTAGCGGCCCAGCTGCTCCAGCGCCGGCGCCAACCCCTGATTGGCCGCCTCCCACATATATTGCACGCCAAGCTCGGCGTTGGGTTTGGTACAGACCCCCCACGCCAGCATATCCCCCCAGAGGAATTGATAGGCCGGGATCTTCATCACCGAGGCGCGTGCTTCGATATCCTGAGTCAGCTGACAGCGATCCTGCTTCACCTGAGTGAGGTGGCGCCCTTGCTCAATCCAGTTGAGCAGCTCGTCCTGACGATAGAGCGGCACCGCCTGCAACTCGCCAGCGGCCAGAGGTGCGGGAGGCGCAACCACAGCAGCAGGTTCCGCCGGTTTTGGCAGCGGCGCGGCCCCCTCGCCACTGCTGGCAACGGGCGTGACCGGCTCGGCCGGGAGCAAGACGGGGGCTGCCTCAGAGGTCGCAGGCGTAGCAGCAGAGACAGGGGCCGTTGCCACCGCAGCACTGCTTGCGGTCGGTACCGATGCACTTGCTGCAGGCGCATCGCTTGATACGGCAGCCGATACCGCCTCGGCACCATAGAGGGGCGCAGTGAATGCACCGACAAGAACGAGAAGGGTAAGGGGTTTCATCATAAGGATCTCCTGCTGCACTCTGTTATCGGCACCAAGCCCCATCCCCTTAGCCTGCCGGGCGGATCTCATCAATACAAAAGGGAGCCGAAGCTCCCTTGTTGGCACGGTTGACCCGCTTACTTGACGAAATCGACACCCAGCTGGATATCGGCTTTCAGGGTAGCCAGCATGCCTTCCATCGCTTCCTGCTCGAAGGAGCTCAGCTTGCCGTAATCCAGTACGGTTTCGACGCCATTCTTGCCCAGCAGTACCGGCTGCGCGAAGAAGGTGGCGTGCTCGCCATTGCCTTCCACATAGGCGCACTCGACAACGTTGGCTTCGCCCTGCAGACCCTTGATGAGGGAGAGACCAAAACGGCAAGCCGCCTGACCCATGGAGAGGGTTGCGGAACCGCCACCGGCCTTGGCTTCTACCACTTCGGTACCGGCATTCTGGATGCGCTTGGTCATGGCTGCCACTTCTTCAGCAGTGAAGGAAGCGCCTTCAATCTGGGAGAGCAGCGGCAGAATGGTGACGCCACTGTGACCACCGATCACGTTGACGCGAACCTTGTCGATGTTCAACCCTTTGGCGGCGGCCACGAAGGTCTCGGCGCGGATCACGTCCAGGGTGGTGACACCAAACAGACGACGCTTGTCATAGACACCGGCTTTCTTCAGCACTTCGGCGGCGATGGCAACGGTGGTGTTGACCGGGTTGGTGATGATGCCGATCAGCGCTTTCGGGCAAGTGGCCGCGCACTTCTCGACCAGATTCTTGACGATACCGGCGTTGATATTGAACAGGTCGGAGCGATCCATCCCCGGCTTGCGTGCGACACCGGCGGAGATCAGCACCACATCGGCCCCAACCAGCGCAGGAGTCGGATCTTCACCGCAGAAGCCCTTGATGGCGACGTCGGTAGGAATATGACTGAGGTCAACGGCCACACCCGGGGTAACCGGGGCGATGTCATACAGGCTCAGCTCGGAGCCAGCCGGCAGACGGTTTTTCAACAGCAGAGCGAGGGCTTGACCGATGCCACCAGCGGCACCCAGAACGGCAACTTTCATGATCAACTCCATGTTTAAGCGTAGGTTTAAGGTTGTTTGTTGTTGTGCGCCCAACCTTAATGGATCCCCCCATAAAAAACAATCTGATAACAGTTGCAGTCACGGGTTCTGTGAGCCACGAAACATGCGGGAGCAAAAATTGGAGGGAAATACAAAAAGTTGGAGGAGAAGCACAGTTTTTCTGCACTTCCCCTTACCATAAAGAGGTAGATCTGAGGGTCTCAGGATTGGAATGCCAGCGCCCGTTTTTCACACCAGCGAAAACCAATTGTTAACAATCCGTTCATCGCCAGATAAAGCCCGCCAGCCACCCCGAACACCGCCAGGGTATCGTAGGTCTGGGCGTTCAACCCCTGCGCCAGCCCCATGATGTCCATGATGGTGATGGTACTGGCGAGGGAGCTCCCCTTGAGCACCAGGATCACCTCGTTGGAGTAGGCAGGCACCAGATGACGGGCGGCGTGGCGCACCTTCATCCACAAGGTCTGGCGGCCGTTAAAGCCAAGCGCACGACACGCCTCCACCTCACCGGCCGGGATGGCATCGAGCGCCCCCTTGAACAACCGGGTGGAGTAGGCCGCCGTATTGAGACCCAGCGCCAGCACGGCGCAGAACCAGGGCTGCTTGAGCAGCGGCCAGAGCAGGCTGGCTTTCAGCCACTCGAACTGGCCCGGCCCGTAGTAAATCAGGAAGATCTGAATGAGCAGCGGCGTACCGGTAAAGAGCAGCACCCACAGCTGCACCAGCTGGGTCGCTACCGGCAGGCGCAACTCCAGCACCCAGGTCATCAGGGCCGCCAGCACAATCCCCAGCAGCAGGCTGAACAGGGTCAGCTCCAGCGTGGTGACCAGACCGCCCAGCAACGTAACGAGATACTCTTGCATCAGTTAGCCTCCGTAGCGGCGGGTGTAGCGGGCAGCCAGCCCGAGGCCATATTCACTCACCAGACTGATGGCCAGATAGATGAGGGCCGCAGCGGCATACCAGGTGAAGGGCTGATAGGTACTGGCCGAGGCCATCTGGGCCTGACGCATCATCTCGTTGACCCCGATAAGCGACACCAGCGCGGTATCTTTCAGCAACACCAGCCACTGGTTGCCGAGGCCCGGCAGGGCATGGCGCCACGCCTGCGGCAACACGATGCGAAAGAAGATGTGGCTCTTGCTCAAACCCAACGCCAGCGCCGCCAACCGTTGACCTGAAGGCACCGCATTGAGCGCCGCCCGCAGGGTCTGGGTCGCATAGCTGGCGAACAGCAGGGAGAGCGCCAGCACGCCACAGGCGAACGGGCTGAACTCCACATACTCGCCAGTGATGAGGAACAGCACCTGGGTCGAGCCGAAGTAGATGAACAGCACCACCAGCAACTCGGGCAGGCCACGGATCAGCGTGGTCAGGGTGGCTACCGGCCACATCAGCGCCCGCTGCTTGCTGAGCTCGGCGGCACTGAACGCCAGTGCCAATACCATGCCCCCGACCAGTGATGCCAGGGCCAGCCCGAGGGTCATCCAGGCTGCATCCAACAACAGGCTCAACATGGCTTACTGCGCGAAGTATTTGTCGAAGATTTTCTGATAGGTGCCGTTGGCCTTGATCTCGGCCAGCCCCTTGTTCAGCTGGGTCAGCAGCTCCTGATTGCCCTTGGCGACCGCGATGCCAAAGCCGGTACCGAAGTACTTGGCATCCGTCACCGGCGCACCCACCACCGCATACTCCTTGTGCTGCTTCAGCCAATCGGCAGCAACGGCGGTATCGGCAAAGACACCGTCGGTACGGCCATTCATCATGTCGAGGAAGGCGCTCTGGTAGCTGGCGTACGGCACGGTCAGCAGGCCCTTGCTCACCCAGTTATCCACCAGATAGGACTGGTGAGAGGTACCGTTCTGCACACCGACTGTCTTGTCGACCATCTCTTCCGGCCCCTTGAAGGCACCTTTCTTGGCGACGAATACTGCCGAGTTCTCGTAGTAGATGTCGGAGAAGTCGACCTGCGCGGCCCGCTCCGGGGTCACGTCCATGGCGGCGATGGCGGCATCGTAGCGACGGAATTTCAGGCTAGGGATCAGGCTGTCAAAGGCCTGGTTGTGGAAGCTGCACTCCAGCTTGGCCTGCTCGCAGATGGCGCGGGCCAGATCGATGTCAAAACCCTGAAACTCGTTCTTGTCATCCAGGTATTCGAACGGCGCGTAGGTGGCCTCGGTGGCGAACTTGATCTCTTTGGCCATGGCGGAGGTACTCAACAGGCCCATGGCAGCAACCAACAACAGACTCTTTTTCATGACAGCTTCCTTATCGATTCAATATCAATGCATCAAGAATTCGGCAAACCGGCTGGTTTGCGGGGATTGGAAAATGGCAGCGGTGCCGGATTCGATGATCCGCCCCTTCTCCAGATAAATCACCTGGCTGGCTACCTTGCGGGCAAAGTCGACCTCGTGGGTCACCACCACTTGGGTAATGCCGGTCTGGCTCAGGTTACGGATGATCTCGGCCACCTCCTTGGTGATCTCGGGATCGAGGGCAGCTGTCGGCTCGTCAAACAGCAGCACTTCCGGGTCCATCATCAGGGTACGGGCAATGGCCACCCGCTGCTGCTGACCGCCGGAGAGACGGGCAGGCCAGGCATCGCGCTTGTCGGCCAGTTGCAGCTGGGCCAGCAGGTAGGCACCCTTCTCGATGGCGGCCTCCTTGCTCATGCCGAGCACCTTGACCGGCGCTTCAATCAGATTCTCCATCACAGTGAGATGTGGCCAGAGATTGTACTGCTGGAACACCATCCCCACCTTGCGACGCAGCAGTTGGGACTGGCGGTTGAATTCGGCAGCAGAGAGGGAGTTCGGGAAAGAAAATTCACTTTCACCAATCCGCAGAACACCCGCATCCGGGGTATCCAGTAGGTTCATCATCCGTAGCAGGGAACTCTTGCCAGCACCGCTCGGGCCCAGCAACACCAAGGTTTCACCGGGGGATGTCCGAAAGCTGACCTGTTGCAGAACCGGCACCTTGTGCCAGGACTTCTCGATACCTATTAATTCAATACCCATACAGCCCAATTGAATAAGTTTTCAAAATTTCATCCCGATTCTATCCCTAATAAAGGTTGATGCAAGCCATTTTTGAATCAATATGCAGAACAAGCGCCGCTTCCTTGCAAAAAACGGCATATGAATGCAAAATGGCCCCGCTGTTCGTATCTGCCGCCTGTATCGCACAGGCCGCCACACCTCCTCATTCGTGAGACCAAGATGAAACACAACGACAAGCAAGAAAAACTGGCCAAGGCCTTTAAAGCCTTGCTGAAAGAAGAGCGCTTTGGCTCCCAGGCAGAAATCGTCACCGCCCTGCAAGAGCTGGGCTTCGAGAACATCAACCAGTCCAAGGTATCGCGCATGCTGAGCCGCTTCGGCGCCGTTCGCACTCGCAACGCCAAGATGGAGATGGTCTACTGCCTGCCGGTGGAACTGGGCGTACCCACCACCTCCAGCCCGCTCAAGAATCTGGTGCTGGACGTCGACCACAACGGCGCACTGGTAGTGATCCACACCAGCCCGGGCGCAGCCCAGCTGATCGCCCGCCTGCTCGACTCCCTCGGCAAGGCAGAGGGGATCCTCGGTACCATCGCCGGTGATGACACCATCTTCATCACCCCGACCAGCGACACCGATATCGAAGAGCTCTACCTCTCCGCCCTCGAGCTGTTCGAACAGACTCCGTAATGGCCGCCACCGCGTCATAGCGGTCACGCCAGAACGAAAAATCCCGGCCAAGGCCGGGATTTTTGTTTTCTGAGTCTTCGTCAGGCGGGCTTATTTGCCCTGCGCCATCAGAAAACCTTCCGATGGGGCGAAGAAAGCCGCGCCGGTCACTGCCTTGGTGAAGCGCAGCAGGTGGTCGAAGTGGCTGCCCTCCCCCTTGTACATGCTGGCCAGCATGGCGTTGAAGTGCTGCGGTGTACGGCAGCAGGAGATGAAATAGAGCCCCTGCTCGGTCATGGTGCCCCAGGGCATGCTCTGGCGCAGGATCTCCATGGACTCCCCTTTCGGGGTCTTGAGGTTGACCCGCTTGATGTGGGCGGTCAGCGGCTTGGCAGCAGACTCATACTCGATGTTGTCGGGCTTGGTGCGACCGATAATGTCTTCCTGCTCTTTCTGCGCCAGCTTCTCCCAGTCGCTCATGGCGTGGACCCAGCGCTGAACGTGGATGTAGGAGCCACCGGCAAACTCGCCATCGGCCACCAGCGCCACTTCGGCACGGTGTGCATCCTGCGGGTTCTCGGTGCCATCGACGAAACCAGTCAGGTCGCGGCAATCCAGGTTGCGGAAGCCACGCACCTCTTCGGCCAGCTCGACCAGTCCGGCCAGCAGCGCCATCACACGGTGACCGGCGTGGTGCAGCACATCCACCCGATCGGCGCGCAGCTGAATAAAGAGATCAAACGGGGTGTTGGGGGCTTCCTGACCGTTGGCGGATTGCGCCATAAAGCTGCGGAACTGGGGCGGACGGGCGGCAGGGTAGAGACCATCCCAGGCATCGGCGCCAACGGCAACCAGACCGCTGAAACCGGCATCGGGGAAATCGGCGGCGACCGCCTGCCACAGGGCGGGCAGTTTGGCCAGACGGCCGACCAGTTCGGCGGCGTCACCAGTGCGATTGAACATCAGATAGAGGGCGTGCAGATTCGGCTCTGCGCAGATCCCGGCTTGGGCTTTCATAAATCTCTCCCCTGAGTAGGCGTTAGCGTTACGGGCTATTTGCGTTGCGCGATTATAAACCAGAGTGGATCCAGTTCTTTGATTTCACGACGATATCACGCGTTCAGGGCAAAGGATCAAACAACACCAGCCCATGGGGGGCGACCTTGATCCGTGCCCGCATCCCATCAAGGGGCTCGCCAATGCTCGCCTCCAGCTGCAGATCGCCACACTCGAACAGCACCCGGCAGTGGTGGCCGAGGAACTGCTGCTCCACCACCTTGAGCTCGCCATCTGCGGCGCTCTCCAGCAACAACTGCTGGGGTCTGAGCATCAGCTGCAACTGCTCACCCACCGCGCGGCCATGAGGCTCGCTGCCACAAATGACCCCGAGTGCCGTCTGCACGCAGTGGCTGTCCACCACCTCGGCAGCCAGATAGTTGACCCCGCCGAGAAACTCCGCCACGAAGCGGTTTTGCGGGCGGCGATAGAGCTGCTCAGGCTGGCCCACCTGCTCGATGTGACCGGCGCGAAACAGCGCCAGCCGATCGGCGAAGGCGAACGCCTCCTCCTTGCTGTGGCTGACGAAGATGGCGCCGATCCCCTGCTGCTTGAGCAGGGCGCGGATCTCGAGGATCAACTTCATCCGCACCTGGGTATCGATGTTGGAGAAGGGCTCATCCAGCAGCATCAGCCGCGGCTTGCACACCAGCGCCCGAGCGATAGCCACTCGCTGCTGCTGGCCACCGGAGAGCTGGTGAGGATAGCGATCCCCCAGCCCCTGCAGATTGACCAGCGCCAGCGCCTCGTCCACCTGCTGCTGTCGGGCACCGCGGTCGAGTTTGGTCAGCCCGAAACCGACATTGTCAGCTACCGTCAGGTGGGGGAAGAGGGCGTAATCCTGAAAGATCATCCCGATATTGCGCGCCTCGGGCGGCACGCTGGCACCCGGCCCGTCGAGCAGGATATCGCCGAGGCGAATCGAGCCCTCTGCCAGCGGCAGCAGCCCGGCGATAGCCTTGAGCAGCGTGGTTTTGCCGCAGCCACTGGCTCCCAGCAGGCAGACGATCTCGTTGTCTGCCACCGTCAGGGAGAGCTGCTCCAGCACATTGCGGCCGTTGTAACGGCAGCTGACATTTTCAACCTGCAAACAGGACAAGGCTGACTTCCTCTCGTTTCTGGCGGCGCGCTGCCTTCGGTTCAGCACACCGCATGCAATTTCATTGACCGACGCGGCGACTCAGTGGCCCGGACTGTCCAGACTGCGGTTGACCCAGATCAGCGGCAACAGCCCCACCAGCACAATGACGATAGCCCCCAGCGCGCCGCGCTCCAGCATCTCGTCCGAGACGAACTGATAGACGTGGGTCGCCAGAGTATCGAAGTTGAACGGCCGCAGCAGCAGAGCGGCGGGCAGCTCCTTCATGGATTCGATGAACACCAGCATGGCACCGGCAAACAGGCCACGGCGCACCAGCGGCAGATGGACCCGGCGCAGCATGCCGCCATCCCCTTGCCCAAGAGAGCGGGCAGCCATGTCGAGGCTGGGGGAGATCTTGCCCATACTGCTCTCCACCGAGCCGATGGCGATGGCCACAAAGCGTACCAGATAACCGAACACGATGGCGGTGATGGTGCCGGTCAGCAGCAGGCCCGGGCCCTGACGCCCCAGCCACTCGGCCAGATCGTTGATGGCAAAGTCGAGGGCGGTGAGCGGCACCAGCACCCCGATGGCGAGCACGGTACCCGGCATGGCGTAGCCCATGGCGGCGATGCGCAGCGGCAGCAGACTCTTGATCCCGCCATCGAGACGACGGAAGAAGCCGAGCAGCAGGGCGATGCCCATCGCCAGCAGGGCGGTCAACGCCGAGATGAGCAGACTGTTGCCGGCGAAGCGGACAAACTCCGGCGTCCACGACAACTCGAAGTAGCGCACCCCGTAATCGAGCAGGATGACGAACGGCAGGCCGAAACCGGCCAGCACCAGCCCCCAGCACCAAAAAGCGGCCAGAGCGCGACTCATCCCCTTGAGCGGATAGCGCAGCGGCTGCTCATGACCCATGGACTTCTGGAACACCTGCTGCCGACTGCGAGAGCGGCGCTCCAGCGCGATCAACAGCACCACTGCCAGCAACATCAGGCAGGAGAGTTTGGCCGCGGTGGCCAGACTGCCATAGCCGAGCCAGGTGTCGTAGACCGCCGTGGTCAGGGTGTTGATGGCAAAGAAGTGGACGGTGGCGAAATCGGCCAACGTCTCCATCGCCACCAACGACACCGCCACCATGATGGCCGGGCGCGCCAGCGGCAGACTGAGGCGGCGAAAGCTCTGCCACGGGGTACAGCCGAGCAGGCGGCTGGAATGAATGAGGCTGACTGACTGCTCCAGAAAGGAGGCGCGGGTCAGCAAATAGACATAGGGGAACAGCACCAGTGCCAGCACCCAGGCTGCGCCACCAAGGGAGCGAATGGCAGGAAACCAGTAATCGGCCGGACTGTTCCAGCCAAAGAGTGTTCGCAACCCAGCTTGTAGCGGGCCCGAGTAGTCGAGCAGGTCGGTATAGACGTAGGCGACGATATAGGAGGGCATGGCCATTGGCAGCATCAAAGCCCACTGCAGGGCGCGCCGCCCCGGTACCTGACACATGGCCACCAGCCAGGCGGTAGGCACGCCAAACAGCAAGCTGAGCAATACTACGCCGACCACCAGCCCCAGGGTATTGCCCAGATAATCGAGCAGCACGGTATCGGCGAGGTGGCGAAACAGCTCCCCCTCAGCCGAGAAGGCAGAGAAAAGCAGGGCTATAACCGGTAAACCCAGCAGCAGGGCGATGGCCCAGCTGCCGGTCATCCATCCAAAATTTTTCATGAGACCACAGATGTTGATGGGGCCGTTGGCCCCATCTGATTACAAATCGAACTTCACTTCATCCAGCAACTGCAAGGCGTCCTTGCGGTGCTTGGCGTAATCGCTGACCGGTAGTGCGTCAGACTTGAAACTGCCCCAGGACTTGACCATGGCGGAAGGCTCGACTCCGGCCTTGACCGGATATTCGGCGTTCACGTCCGCATACATGTGCTGGGCGGTGTCGCCAGCCAGAAACTCCATCAGCTTCTGGGCCTCGGCCTTGTTCTTGGCATACTTGGTCATGGCCACGCCGCTCACGTTGACGTGGGCACCGCGGTCAGCCTGGTTCGGGAAGTTGATATAGACCGCATCCGCCCAGGACTTCTGCGCCGGATCTTTCAACATGGCGCCCAGATAGTAGCTGTTGCCGAGTGACACGTCACAGATACCATCCTTGATCGCCTTGACCTGATCCCGGTCGTTGCCCTGCGGCTTGCGCGCCAGGTTGGCCTTGACCCCTTCCAGCCAGGTTTTGGTCTCGGCCATACCGTGATGGGCAATCATGGAGGAGACCAGCGCCACATTGTACTCATGCTTGCCGCTGCGGGTGCAGATTTTTCCTTTGAATTCAGGCTTGGCCAAGTCTTCGTAGCTGATGGTCTCGAGCTTGCCGAGGCGATCCTTGCTGGAGTAGATGGCGCGAACCCGGGTGGTCAGGGCGAACCAGCGATTCTCCGGATCACGATAGATGGCGGGGATGTTCTCCTGCAGGATCTTGCTGTCTACCGGCTGCACCAGCCCCTTGTCCACCAGATCGGTCAGACGGCTGATATCGACGGTCAGCATCAGGTCGGCCGGAGAGAGTTTGCCTTCCCGCTCCAGACGCTCGTTCAACCCCTCTTTGGCGAACACCACGTTCACCTTGATGCCAGATTCCTTCTCGAACTGCTGGATGATGGGCTTGATCAGCTCATCCTGGCGGTTGGAGTAGACATTCACTTCCCCGGCCGCCAATGCCGACTGAGCCGCCAACGCAGAGAAAGCCAGTGCCAACATCTTCATTTTCATCATCCATTCCTTGATTAGCTATACAGAGTGATAACGATTTCCGTTTGCATTCTGCATACATCTTATAAGCGGATCAAGAAAGCTCGCCGTCGCCACATCACATATTTAATCGCCCATAAATGAAAAGGGCCGGATGGAATCCCATTCGGCCTCTCCTGAGCAAAACGTTATGTTGATCAGGCTTCAATAAGCGCTCACGCCATCGGGATGCCCCGAGGTCGGGAGGTCAACAGATCTGTACGTCACGGATGCGGTTCATCACAGCGCCTCGTCGTCACTCTCGCCGGTGCGGATGCGCACCGCTTGCAGCAAGTCGTAGACAAAAATCTTGCCGTCGCCGATCTTGCCGGTATAGGCCGCCTTGCAGATCGCCTCGATCACCCCTTCCACGTTATCATCGGCGGTAGCAATCTCCAGCTTCACCTTGGGCAGGAAGTCGACCTGATACTCGGCTCCCCGGTATAATTCGGTGTGTCCCTTTTGGCGGCCAAATCCCTTGACCTCGGACACGGTCAGCCCTTCCACCCCCAGGTTGGCAATAGCCTCGCGGACATCGTCCAACTTGAACGGTTTGATAATCGCACTAATCAGCTTCATCTGGTTGCTCCCAATCCATGGTGTGTCATGAATCGGGTTTCAATTCTTATGCCAAGTATTTTTATTGTTATATTTCATGTAGATAGAGTTTAATGCCGGCGCCATTCGTCAGGCTCATCCCCATAACCGGCCAGCACGCCCCATAATGAGGCACCATGCTGCAGCGGTCAGCGGGTATGCACCAAACAAGAGCAAAACAGCATGTTAGTTATCTCCAACAGCGTCACGATTCCCTGGCATGAGCTGCAATTTCAGACCATGCGGGCACAGGGCAACGGTGGACAGCACGTCAACAAGACCGACTCCGCCGTCTGGTTGCGCTTCGATTACCGCAACTCTCCCAGCCTGACGCCTCTCTACAAGGAGGGTCTCGACAAGCTGAGCGACAGCCGGGTACACGACGGCTTTATCCTGATCCGGGTCGAGAGCCATCGCAGCCAGGACATGAACCGCAAGGAGGCGATGAGCCGTCTGGTGGAGTTGCTGAAGAAAGCAGCCTGGCGCCCCAAGGCTCGTCATGCCACCAAGCCGACCCGCAGCTCCCAGCGCAAACGGGTTGATGCCAAAAAGCGCAAGGGGGATATCAAATCCACCCGCGGCAAGCTTGTGTTGGACTAACCCTGGCCTGAGGATGACAGAATGAAATACAGCTTTTGCGACAGTGCCCGTGGCCCCCTGCTCATTGCCATCGATCAGGATGGCCTGCGCTATGTGGAGTTTGTGCAGGGGGAGCAGCCGGTAACTCCGACCGATGAGTGGCTGCGTGATGACCTGGATCTTGCTCCTTTCGTCGAGCAGTTCACCGCCTATTTCGCCGGAAAATTGCAGCAGTTCGATCTGCCCATGGCTGCGAAGGGCACCCCGTTCCAGCAAACGGTGTGGAACGCTTTGTGTGATATCCCCTATGGCGAGACCGTGAGCTATCTCGAGATTGCCCAGGCGATAGGCAATCCCAAGGCGGTCCGGGCTGTGGGCGCTGCCAACGGGCGCAATCCGCTGAGCATCATTGTGCCCTGCCATCGGGTGATCGGACGCAGCGGCGAGCTGACCGGCTATGCTGGCGGCATTCCCATCAAGCGCTGGTTGCTGGCACTGGAACAGGCAGGCACAGCATTCGAGCTGGCCCCATGAGACGATGACCGCCCCGGAGAGGGGCGGGACAATATCGCGACCAGAATGAAAAGGATTTCAATCAGTGGCCACGCTTTGCTGACAAGATGAACAGAAAATGAAGAATCGCCTCAGAACTACTTCAGATTGAGCTTGGCATGATAGCTCCATACTTGAATGGCACGGCTCATTCGCTGATTCAAGTAGCACCCATGTGACGCTTCCAATCTGTCTTTTTCCCCGCGCCTCCTCTGAGGCGCTTTTTTTGTGGCAACACAACAGGCCACCCTCTGACTGAGTGACCTGAGCATCGCACGCTCTGCACCTCCACAAAGACAAGAGACGAAGGATCCCCCTTGGCCTCTGGCGTTATCGCTGGCTACTCGCTCTGGGGCAGGAACTGCAGCTCTGGCGCAGAAGAGGTCAGCACATCGGCGCAATAATCCCAAGTGGAGATGCGATAGTGCTGCAGATCTTCATCCAGATGCAGGCCGTCCGACTCCTGATGGAACCAGCTGGCAAAACGGGATGGGGTGATGAGCTGGATCTGCTCTTCGATGGCGTGGCTATCCTTCCCCTCGGCCAGATCACAATCCTCGATAACCCGCAGGGCGTAGATATGGCGAAAATAGACCCGGCAGAGGATTTGCGGGGGCAGATCGATGCTGCGTGCCCGCCCCAGCATGATGGTCAGAGAGTCGCTCCAGAGATCCTGATGCAGCTCGGCAACGACCAGCCCGGGCGGTAGCTGGCGGGACGGAGCCCAAGGTACGGCAACCTGCCGAATGGCATTTTTCTGTTCCATATTCACCTCACGACGACTCGCTCCCTGTCTTGAGTCTATCTGAACCACATAGTCCCGGCGAAGGCAATCGATGGACAATAAAAACGGCAATAAAAAAGCCGACGTATCAAACGTCGGCGAATAAAAAGTGCTTACAACAGAGGATTCACATATTCAGACCCGCGGGTCGAAAGATTGGTTCCCTCTTTTTGTAATTAATTTTCGGCGCGTTTAAACATCAGAGTATTGGCGTCCGACTCTTCCGGTACGAAGTAGTAGCCCTCGGCGTTGAAACCGGTCAGCTGCTCCACCTCGGTCAGACGGTGCTTGATGATGTGGCGAGCCATCATGCCGCGCGCCTTCTTGGCGTAGAAGCTGATGATCTTGAACTGGCCGTTCTTCTCATCCTTGAACACCGGCGTGACGATCCGCCCTTTCAGGCTCTTGGGTCGTACCGACTTGAAATACTCGTCGGAGGCCAGATTGATCAGCACCTCATCCCCCTGGGCTGCCAGCGCGTCGTTGAGGTGATGAGTGATCACCTCCCCCCAGAACTGGTAGAGATCCTTGCCGCGACTATTGTCGAGCCTGGTCCCCATCTCCAGTCGATAGGGCATCATCAGGTCGAGGGGACGCAACACTCCATAGAGGCCGGAGAGCATCCGCAGGTGTGCCTGAGCGAAGTCAAAATCGGCCTCGCTGAAATCCTCTACCGCCAAACCGGTGTAGACATCCCCCTTGAAGGCCAGCAGCGCCTGACGGGCATTGGCGGGGGTGAAATCTGGCTGCCACTCGGCAAAACGGGCGGCATTGAGACCGGCCAGCTTGTCGCTGATCTTCATCAGAGTGGCGATCTGGTCAGGGCTCAGTTGGCGGGCCCAGCTAATCAGTTCGGCGGAGTGATCCAGCAGCTCGGGTTGGGTGAAACGGGGTGTCACCAGCGGTGACTCGTAATCCAGCGTCTTGGCCGGGGAAACCACAATCAGCATAACGTTCCTTTCTGGCTAGGGGCCGAACAGCGGATCGGCCCCATGTTTCATTCATCCAGCGTCACATTTTCCAGTGTGCCGGACCCCAGCTGCTCGCGACCGGAGAGCTTGATCAGCAGCCGCAGGTCGTTGGCCGAGTCGGCATGGGCGAGGGCCTCACTGTAGCCAATCTGGCCGGCGCAGAACAGGCTGAAAAGCGCCTGATCGAAGGTCTGCATGCCCAGTTCGGCAGATTTGGTCATCACCTCCTTGAGACGGTGCATCTCTCCCTTGCGGATGATGTCGGTGATGAGCGGGGTATTGAGCAGGATCTCGAATGCCGCACTGCGCCGCAAACCATCGACACTCGGCACCAGTTGCTGGGCGACAATGGCTCTGAGGTTGAAGGAGAGATCGAACAGAAACTGGCGATGTTTCTCCTGCGGCACCAGATGGAGGATGCGATCCAACGCCTGGTTGGCGTTGTTGGCATGCAAAGTGGCGAGACAGAGATGGCCAGTCTCGGCGAACTGAAGGGCAAACTCCATGGTCTCCTGACTGCGGATCTCGCCGATCAGGATCACGTCCGGCGCTTGACGCAGCGAGCTTTTTAGCGCCACATCGAACGACTCGGTATCGATCCCCACCTCCCGCTGGGTCACCAGGCTACGGCCATGCTGATGGACGAACTCCACCGGGTCTTCCACCGTCAGGATATGACCATCGGCATGCTGGTTGCGATAGCCGATCATCGCCGCCTGAGTGGTCGATTTACCCGCCCCGGTGGCACCGACAAACAGCACCAGCCCGCGCTTGGCCATCGCCACCTCCTGCAGGATCCTGGGGAGCTGCAGATCTTCAAAGGTGGGAATGCGGGTCTCGATACGACGAATCACCATACCGGGCAGCTCCTGCTGCCAGAAGGCGCTGACCCGAAAGCGACCCAGCGCCTCGCGGTAAATCGCGTAGTTGGCCTCCTTGGTGCGGACATAGCGCTCGAAGTGATCGCTGCTGAGGGTATCCCTGACCAGCGTCAGCGCCCCTTTCTTGTCGAGCGGCTCTCCCCCCAGCGACACCAGATGGCCGTTCACCTTGAGAATGGGCGGCGATCCCACCGTCACAAACAGATCCGATCCCTTTCGCTCGACCAGCTGGCTCAACAGATCATCCAGATTCATCATTTATCCCTCCCTGGGTACAAGTCGCTTAAATGCTGTTGGGATCAACGGCCTTGGCCTTGGCATCGAGGGATGCCACCACGCCACGACTCACCAGCTGCTTGAGGCTCTGATCCATAGTCTGCATGCCGTGGGTCATCCCGGTCTGGATCACCGAGTAAAGCTGGGCAATCTTGTCCTCCCGGATGAGGTTACGCACCGCCGGAATGCCCATCATGATCTCGTGAGCCGCCACCCGACCGCCACCAATGCGCTTGAGCAGGGTCTGGGAGATGACCGCCCGCAGGGATTCGGAGAGCATGGAGCGCACCATGTCCTTCTCCGCACCAGGGAAGACGTCGATGATACGGTCGATGGTCTTGGCCGCCGACGAGGTGTGCAGGGTGCCAAACACCAGGTGGCCGGTTTCGGCGGCAGTCATGGCCAGCCGGATGGTCTCAAGGTCACGCATCTCGCCAACCAGAATGATGTCCGGGTCTTCCCGCAGGGCCGAGCGCAGGGCGTTGCTGAAGCTCTTGGTATCACGGTGTACTTCCCGCTGGTTCACCAGGCAGCGCTTGTTCTCGTGGACGAATTCGATGGGGTCCTCGATGGTGAGGATGTGATGATGGAAGTTCTCGTTGATGTAGTTGACCATGGCCGCCAGGGTGGTCGACTTACCGGAACCGGTCGGGCCGGTCACCAGCACCAGACCCCGCGGGAACTCGGCGATCTTGCGGAAGATCTCCGGCGCATCGAGATCCTCGAGGCTCAGCACAGTGCTGGGGATGGTACGAAATACCGCGCCCGAGCCGCGCGCCTGCTGGAAGGCGTTAACCCGGAAACGGGCCAGATTGGGCACCTCGAACGAGAAATCGACCTCGAAGTTCTCCTCCAGCTCCTTGCGCTGATGGTCGTTCATGATGTCGTAAATGAGGGCATGCACTTCCCGGTGTTCCAGGGCGGGCAAATTGATCTTGCGAACCTCACCATCAACCCTGATCATCGGGGGAACCCCAGCCGAGAGGTGTAGATCCGAGGCTTTATGCTTTACACTGAAAGCCAATAACTCTGTGATATCCATAGACTTGTCATTCTCCCATCACAAGATCACTAACGAAATATGAACCAGATTGCCCAGCACCTGTTTCAGGTAAAAGAACGTATTGCCCAGGCCGCCGAACGGGCGAGCCGCAACCTGCAGCTGATCCGCCTGCTGGCCGTGAGCAAGACCAAGCCGGTCGAGGCCATCATGGCCGCCCATGCCGCAGGTCAGCGCTGCTTTGGCGAATCCTACGCTCAGGAAGCAGCAGCCAAGATCGACACCTTGCGCCAGCAGCCGGAATATAGCGACATAGAGTGGCACTTTATCGGCCCTTTGCAATCGAACAAATCCAAACTGGTCGCCGAACGATTTGACTGGGTGCAGAGCGTGGATCGGGACAAGCTGATCGAGCGCCTCAACAACCAGCGTCCCGCCAGCATGGCACCGCTAAATGTTTGTCTGCAAATCAATATTAGCGGAGAGAGCAGCAAATCCGGAACGTCGGAACAAGAGATTTTCCGCCTTGCCGATCTGGTCTCTCAAAGTGAGCGACTGGTGCTGCGGGGACTGATGGCTATTCCAGAGCACACCAGTGACGAGAGCATACTGGCCGCCCAAATGACCCGTATGCAGACTCTGTTCACCGAGCTTGCGCGACAATACCCCACGGTGGATACCCTCTCGATGGGCATGACCGAGGATCTTGAACTGGCGATCGCCCACGGCAGCACCATGGTGCGGGTCGGCACCGCCATCTTCGGCGCCCGTGACTACTCATAGGCAAGGCCAGCGGATAACCCATACGTCCGCCTCTTGCCGCGACTTCATCAACAGGAGCGTTTGATGGAACACCGAATTCTGGCGTCAGGTGGTGCAGGCAGCGCCAATCCCGCCGCGACCCCATGTGCAACAGGAGCATCTGATGCAGCATAGAACGCTGGCCTTTATCGGCGCGGGCAACATGAGCCGCAGCATCATCGCCGGACTGGTCAAGGCGGGTTATCCCGCCGGGCAGATCACTGCCGCCAACCCCAGTCTGCCCAAGCTGGAGACGCTGGCGAGGGAACATGGCATTCGCATCACCCAGAGTAATGCCGAGGCGGCCCGAGGCGCCGAAGTGATCGTACTGGCAGTCAAGCCGCAGCTGATGGCAGGCATGCTGGCCGCTCTGGTTGCCGAGCTGGGCTCCCTTGAGGGCAAGCTGCTCATCTCCATCGCGGCTGGCATCAAGGTGGCGCGGCTTGGCGAGATGGCCGGTGGCCATGACCGCATCATCCGCACCATGCCCAATACCCCTGCCCTGCTGGGTCTGGGCATGACCGGTCTCTATGCACCCGAACATATTGCCGCAGTGGATCGTGACTTTGCCGAGCAGATGATGCAGGCGGTCGGCAAGACCCTCTGGGTAGAGCAGGAGTCTGGCATCAACGGCGTCATCGCCGCGGCGGGCAGTGCTCCGGCCTACTTCTTCCTCTTTATGCAGGCGATCGCCGAAGAGGCGGAGGCGATGGGTTTCTCGCCCGATCAGGCACGCCTGCTGGTGCAGCAGACCGCGCTGGGCGCAGCCGCCATGGTGGAGCAGAACCCTGAGCTGGCGCTGCAAACCCTGCGTGAGCAGGTGACCAGCAAGGGCGGCACCACAGCCGAAGCCATCAAGACATTCCAGCAGCAGGGGCTGATGCCGCTGACTGCGCAAGCCATGCAGGCGGCCGTTGCTCGCGCCACCGAAATGGAAACCCTCTTCTAACAGGAGCCCAGATGAACACTGCTTACTTTCTGATTAACACCGTTTTCGATCTCTACCTGATGGTGATCCTGCTGCGCGTCTGGCTGCAGTGGGCCCGCGCCGACTTCTACAACCCGATGAGCCAGATGGTGGTCAAGCTGACCAATCCGCTGGTGATCCCGCTGCGCCGCGTTATCCCTGGCTTTGGCGGCATCGATCTCGCTTCCGTGGTGCTGGCGCTGGCCATCGCCTTCGCCAAGCTGGCCCTGCTCAAGAGCATGAACGTGCTGCTGGCGGACTGGCTCAGCATCAGCCTGTTTGCCGCGCTGACCGTGCTGAAGAAAGCGGGCTCGATGATCTTCTGGGTACTGCTGATCCGCGCCATCCTGAGCTGGGTCAGCCAGGGCCGCAACCCCATCGAATACGTGATGCATCAGCTGACCGAGCCGTTCCTCGCCCCTATCCGCCGCGTACTGCCGGCACTGGGCGGACTGGATCTCTCGGTGCTGGTCGCCTTTATCGGCCTGCAAGCCATCAACTATCTGCTGGGTGACCTGTTCGGCCAGCTGTGGTGGATGATTTGATGCCAGCCGTCCTGCAACAAGGGGATGAACTGGTACTGCATCTGGTGATCCAGCCCAAGGCGAGTCGGGATCAGATCATCGGATTGCATGGCGAAGAGTTGAAAGTGGCCATCACGGCGCCGCCCGTCGATGGCCAAGCCAACAGCCATCTGATCAAGTTTCTGGCCAAGCAGTTCAAGGTGGCCAAGGGACAGATCACCATAGTGCGGGGCGAGCTGGGGCGACACAAAACCGTCACCATCGACAGCCCCAAACAGTTGCCGCAAGAAGTGAGTGCACTGCTGAATGACACGCAAGGCTGAATGAATTGGCCTGCGCCAACCGTAGATATGAGAGGGATGACAGATGAAAACAGCCTGGATTAGTAGCCTGCTGGCACTGCTGATGACCCTGCCGCTCAAGGCAGAACAGATGAAGGAACTGGGGCCCTGGCTGGTGCACTACAACGCCTTCAACTCCAGCTTCCTCACACCAGAGGTCGCCAAGGCGTATGGACTGGAGCGCAGCCGCTACAACGCCATCATCAATATCGCGGTACAGGACAAACAGAAAGTGGCGCAAGCAGTGGGGATCACCGGTGAGGCCAAGAACCTGACCGGTACCATCCGCACCCTGAACTTTCAGGAGGTAAAAGAGGGCGATGCCATCTACTATCTGGCGACCCTCCCCTACCGCAACGAAGATACCTATCAGTTCACCCTGAAGATCATGGGCGGTGGGCAACAACAGAACCTCAGCTTCCAGCAGACCTTCTACGTCGACTGAGCAGCAACAAGAAGCCCCGACCAAGGTCAGGGCTTCATTTTATCCATATGACAAGGGCGCCATCAGGGCGCCCTTGTTGCATCTATTCCGTACCGCAGCGGTTACAGGGCGAGGAACAGACCGGCCAGACAGGCGCTCATCAGGTTCGCCAGCACGCCAGAGAGAATTGCGCGCATGCCGTAACGGGCGATGAAGGATTTGCGCTCCGGCACCATGGAACCCAGACCGCCGATCAGGATCGCCATGGAGGAGATGTTGGCAAAGCCGCACAGGGCGAAGGTCACGATGGCCTTGCTCGACTCGCTCAGGGTCTGATCCTGCACCAGACCGATAAAGGCGACGAACTCGTTGACCACGATCTTGGTACCGATCAGAGCGCCAGCGGCTTGCGCCTGATCCCAGGGTACCCCGATCAGCCAGGAGACGGGGGCAAACAGCCAGCCCAGAATGATCTGGAAGCTCAGATCCAGCCCCACCAGACCGCCAGCCCAACCCAGCAGACCATTCAGCATGGCGATCACGCCAACGAAGGCCAGCAGGGTGGCACCGACCGCCACCGCAATATTGAGGCCAGACATGGCGCCATCGGCCGCCGCTTCGATCACGTTGGTGGCGCGGGGGATCTCCACATCCTGATGGTGATCGACCTCTTCAGCTCCCGGCGGCACCAGGATTTTGGCCATCGCCAGACCGGCAGGGGCCGACATGAAGGCGGCAGCGATCAGGTATTTCAGCTCAACCCCGAGGCTGGCATAGCCCACCAGGGTGCCACCGGCGACGGAGGCGAGACCACAGCTCATCACAGCGAAGAACTGGGAATCGGACATCTTGGAGAGGTAGGGTTTGACCACCAGCGGCGCTTCCACCATGCCGACGAAGATGTTGGCGGTCGCGGAGAGGCTCTCGGCGCGGCCGGTGCCCAGCAATTTCTGCAAGCCACCACCCAGCAGGGCGATCACCCGCGGCATGATGCCGATGTGGTAGAGGATGGCGATCACCGCGGAGAAGAAGATGATGACCGGCAACACGTTGAAGGCAAAGATGAAGCCCAGCTTGAACTTGGCCAGATCGCCGAACAGGAAGGCGATCCCCTCCTGACCATAACCGATCACGCTACTTACGCTCTCGCTGACCCCGTTCAGTACGTGCTGACCAGCAGGCAACCAGAGCACCAGACCGGCAAACATGATTTGCAGGCAGAGGGCAAGGCCAACTGTTCGCAACGGGATACGACGACGATTATCAGAGCAGATGACGGCAAGCGCCAGGATACTCAGGATGCCGAGCAGGGCAATCATAGGGACTCCATCAGGTGGGGCAAAAGATGGGCGCGGATTCTGCGCCTCTCCCCACGTCACTGCAAGTCCGCTTGGTTACAAGCCTGTTAGAAAAAACGTTTGCACGATATCGGTTGCGCCAACTGGCTGATTTGGTTCGATTTTAGTATCAGGAGAAATCGAGAGTTCTTAAATGGAAACAATCATTCCTCACCACCGGACAATTTACCCCCGAGCCAGGGGGCCAGTCGCTGCTCCCAATAGGGTTCGGGGCCAAAGCGGGCCTTGAGGAAATCGATGAAGAGACGGATCTTGGGATCCAGATGTTCGCGCCGGGCGTAAACGGCGTGTACCGCCATCTGTTGGTTCGGTCGCCACCCTGGCAGCACAGGGATCAGCTTGCCGCTCTGTAACTCCTTGTCCAGCAAATAGTTGGCGATATAGGCGATGCCGAGCCCGGCCAGTGCAGCATCCCGCACCGCCTCCGCCATATCCACCCGATAGTTGCCCGCCACCTGCACCGTCTGGCGCTCCTTGCCCTGGCGAAACGACCACTGGTGATAGCGCCGCTCCCGGCTCTGGTAAGTGATGCAGTTGTGCTGGGCCAGATCCTTGGGATGAAGCGGCGTGCCGTGGCTCAGCAGATAATCCGGCGAAGCCGCCACCACGAAGCCGATGTCGGCCAGCCGCTGTCCCACCAGCCCTTCCGGCTTGTCCTCATAGGTGGTAAGCCAGAGATCCAGCCCCTCATCCACCAGATTGGTTCTGTGGTCGAACAGCGAGACTTCCAGCTCCAGCTCGGGATAGCGATCCTGAAACGCCTTGAGATGAGGAATGACGTGCAAGCGGCCAAAAGATTGGCCCACCCCGAGATGGAGCACCCCGCTCACCTTGCCACGCCGCTCGGCGATCATGGAGTCCGCCTCCTGCGCCACTGCCACCAGCGCATGGCAGCGACGGGCATACTCCTGACCCAGCTCGGTCAGGACGAAGCGGCGGGTGGTGCGCTGGACCAGCTGGGCGCCAAGGGTGGTCTCCAGCAGCGCCAGCTGCTTGCTGATATGGGATTTGGAGACCCCGAGACGACGGGCGGCGGCAGAGATCCCCTGCTCGCGCACCAGCGCATCGAAGATCACCATTTGAGGAAGACGTTGCAGCACAGGAGAACCGGATTGAGTGGCGGGAGCCCATTATTCCAGAGCCGCCCGCCAAGGGGTAGGGTCAGAGCCCCAGCGCCCGGGTGATCTGCAGTTTGAGGGGGTCGTCAGCCGGATTCTGGTTGGCGCCGTAGCTGGCGATCAGCTTGCCATCGCGCCCCACCAGATACTTGTGGAAGTTCCAGTTCGGCTCATCCCCATCAGCGGCCGCCGCCAGCCCCTTGAACAGCGGTACCGCATCGGAGCCACGCACCGCTACCCGATTGAACATCGGGAAGGTGACGCCATAGTCGCGGCGACACACCTCGGCGGTCTTGGTCTCGTTGCCCGCCTCCTGCCAGAAGTCGTTGGAGGGGAAACCGAGAATAATCAATCCCTTATCCTTGTAGCTTTGGTAGAGCTTCTCCAGATCGCGGAACTGGCCGCTGTAGCCGCAATAGGAGGCGGTATTGACCACCAGCACCACCTTGCCCTCGGTCAGCTGACAGAGGTTGTGGCGCTGGGCATTGTTGAGCTCCCGCATCTCCACATTGAAATAATCTGGGCACGCCGCAGAGGCCGCGCTGGCCCCCAATAACAGCAACAGAGTGAACCATTTCATCGCCAAGACTCCTTTTGTTTTGTCAATCATACGCGGTTACCAGAGCCGCAGTTCACTCTCAATGCAGGGGAATGCCGGTCAGCCAGCCGTGGCCCCAGAACACCAACAGCGCGGTGGCAGCCAGGCCCGCCCCGACGCTGATGCCGGTGCCCGTCCAGTTGGCCGCCGGACGGGGATATCGCTGCCAGTCCCGCACCGAAATCCAGACCATGCTCACCAGCGCCCACAGCCCGATGCCGCCAAACAGCACCAGAGATCTCGCCTCGCTGTTGACAAGCAGATGGGCCACCGCCCAGAGCAGGGTACCGAGCAGTTGGGGATGCACCAGCCAGCGGCGCAGATGGTTGGGCCCCTGGCCGGAGAAAAAAAGGATCAGCGCAAAGGGCATCATCACCGTCATGGTCATCGGCCCCCACTCCGGCAGGAAGTAGAGCGGCAGCGAGCTGGCCGAGCGCCAACCAGCGATGATGCAGGCGATGGCGATAAACACCAGCAGGGAGAAGAGCCCCTTGTAGCGATTCTCACCCAGCCGTTCTCTCAGTCGCGCCCGATGGGCCACCGCAAAACAGGGGTAGAGATGGATCAGGGTAAACAGCGCAACCCCCAGGGTCAGCAGGAACATGAGTCTCTCCTTGTACTTGGTACGACCACTATGCCGTAAAGGGAGATTTGCGCCTATCAAAACCGCGCTGACCCATGGAGTCAAAAGTGTGGCAAGACAAAGGAGCAGAAAGAAAAGAGCCGATCACGATGGATCGGCAAATAAGTGCCAGGGCAGTCAGACATCTCGCGGGATGGGAGATGCCCCAAACGGGGATATTGAGTGGCCGATGGGGCGCATCGGCCGAACCGGATCAGCCCTTGAGCTGATAGAGCGCCGCTACGTTGCGCGCAGTCAGCTGAATGTTGGTGCTGGCGCTCTCCAGCGCCTCCGACAGAGACATGGCGCGGTTGACCACGGCGAATACCGCGTCCAGACCGTGATCATGTACCACACCGCAATCGTCGGTCAGGCAACCGGAGATACCGATCACCGGCTTGCCGAACTGCTTGGCGCAACGTGCGACACCGATTGGCGTCTTGCCATGGATGGTCTGGCTGTCGATGCGCCCTTCGCCGGTGATAACCAGGTCCGCATCGGCCACTTCATCGGCCAGCTTCAGGGCTTCAATCACGATCTGAATGCCGGGCTTGAGTTCGGCACCAAGCAGACCGACCAGCGCGGCCCCCATGCCACCGGCAGCGCCCGCCCCCGGAATATCCTTCACCTGCTTGCCAAGGGCCTGCTCAATGCAGTCGGCATAACGGGAGAGGTTGGCATCGAGCTGCGCCACCATCTCGGGGGTCGCCCCCTTCTGCGGGCCAAACACCGCAGAGGCGCCTTTCGGGCCGCACAGCGGGTTGTTCACATCGCACGCTACCTCGATAACCAGATCGCTCAGACGCGGATCCAGACTGCTCAGATCGATGGTCGCGAGCTCACTGAGACCTGCGCCACCCAGAGCAATAGGCGCACCATCCGCTTTGAGCAACTTGCCGCCGAGCGCCAGGATCATACCGGCACCGCCGTCATTGGTAGCACTACCGCCGATACCGAGGATGAGGTGCTTCACCCCCATCTCCAGCGCAGCCAGGATCAGCTCGCCGGTGCCGAAGCTGGAGGTGAGCAGCGGATTGCGCTGCTCGGGCGCCACCAGATGGATACCAGAGGCGGCAGCCATCTCGATGACTGCGCGCTGGCCATCACCCAGCAGGCCGACGAAGCCCTGCACCTTGTTACCTAGGGGCGCGGTCACTTCGACCGGCAGGATGCGGCCACCGGTGGCATCCACCAGCGATTGCACCGTGCCTTCACCGCCATCGGCCATCGGCAATTTGACGTAGGTGGCGTTCGGCAGTACCTGCTTGAAACCGGCCTCGATGGCATCAGCCACCGCCATGGCGCTCAGACTCTCCTTGAATGAATCGGGGGCAATAACAATTTTCATATCAATTCCTTAGGCGAGGCCAAACACGCCAAACATCAGGGTGGAGACAGTGGCAATGGTCAGACCGACTGCAGTTTCGTAAGGGATAAGTTTCAGGCGCTCACCTACCCCCATGTGGACGCTGCCACCGGTGGCATGGAAAAAAGAGCCGTGGGGCATGTGGTCAAACACGGTGGCACCGGCATGGATCATGGCCGCCCCGGCCAGACCGCTGATCCCCAGTTCAATCAGGGTGGAGCTGAATACGTTGGAGGCCACCACGGTACCGGCGGTGGTCGAGGCAGTCGCCAGCGACATCAGGGCACCGGAGATGGGCGCCAGCAGGTAAGAAGGCAGACCGGAGGCGGTCAGGCCGCTGATCAGCACATCTTTCAGGCCGGAGTTGGCGATGATGCCCGCCAGGGTACCGGTACCCAGCAGCATGATGGCCACCGGCGCCATACGAGCGAGGCCGGAGACCGCAAACTGGTTCACCTTGCTGAATTTACCCATCATCAGGGCGCCGACCAGACCACCGAGGGGCAGCGCAATCAGCGGATCCACCACGATACCGGCAACAGGACGCAGAGCCAGCAGCAGGATGGCGACCAGCGGTGCACTGATGGCGGCGGCAAAGCCTGGCAACTTGGCACCGGCAAAGCTCACCACCTCATCAGCAGCAACCTTGCTGCCCTTGTTGTTCAGACGCTTGGCCAGCCAGTAGGCCATCACCAGACCGAACAGACCCGGAATGATGCCCGCCGCCATCACAGAGGTGAGGGGCAGATGGAAGGCATCAGCCGCGGCAATAGCGTTAGGGTTGGGGGACATGACGTTACCCGCCTTGCCGCCGCCGATCATCGCCAGCAGGATGGCCGCCTTGGAGAGGTCGGCACGGCGGGCGATGGCCAGCGCGATGGGGGCGACCGTGATAACGGCCACATCCACGAATACGCCGACCGCAGTCAGGATCAGGGTTGCCAGCGCCAGCGCCAGCAGGGCGCGGGTTTCACCAAGTTTCTTGACGATGGTCTCGGCGATAGTGGTGGCAGCGCCCGATTCGATCAGTACACCCGCCAGCACACCGGCCGCCAGGATCCGCATCACCGCAGTGGTGATCCCCTGGGCGCCGCCGATCATCAGGGCGACGGTCTGGGTCAGATCGGCACCGCCAATCAGGCCACCGGCCAGGGCACCCACGATCATGCCGTAAGCGGGCGGCACCTTCTTCAAAATGAGGATGATGGCGATGGAGAGCGCCGCGATGGCGCCAAGGGCTGTAACCGGGATCATGACGGACACCTTCAATGGGAGTGAATGGCCGCCATTATGGAGATCTGCAATCAGAATGCTTTGGCTGATTAACCAAAAATCACATCATATAAATGTATTTTTTTGTCTAAATTCACAATCACAAGTCGAGATTAAGGCCGAGATAGAGCAAAAATTTGTCGTCTAACTTGTTGAAATTCAACCCGGTTATCTGCTCTATCCGCCCCAGCCGATAGCGCAGGGTATTGGGGTGAATGAACAGCGCTTCGGCACAGCGATGCAGATCACAATCCTGCAAGAAATAGTGGCGCAGGGTCTTCTGCAGCGCCCCCTTGCCATCTTCCCGGGCCAGTTTCTGCAGCGGTGCGCGCAGCTGATCCGCCTGCCAGGAGTCCGCCAGACTGCCCAGCAGCACCGGCAAACGGTAGTCCTCAAAGAAGTAGACCTGTTTGCGCGGCGCCTGCCGCATGCCACGGCGCAGGGTATCCCGCGCCGTCTGGTAAGAGCGCGCCAGCCCGTCGATCCCGGCGAAGTAATCGCCCACCGCGATATGCACCTTGAAGTGGGGAATGCGGGCCAGCAACTGCTTGATCCGACTGCGCTCCTGCGCCGATTGCCAGACGCCCTCACTCAACTGCGCCGGTTTGAGCACCACTATCTCGTCGAGCCCGTTGATGGCGACCAGATTGTCCCGCTCCGGATTTTCCAGCTGATGGACCAGCTCTCGCAGACGAGCCGGATCCGCCTCCTCCAGCGCCAGCACGGCCACCACCCGAGGCTGGGCCAACTCCAGTCCGAGAAAACGGGCCGCCTGCTGCAATTGATCGACTCGCCCCTCACCACGAATGAGCTGCAACACCAGCTCCTCCTTGTGGCGCTTGTCCCACTGCAGCTGCTCGGTGAGCGCCGCCTGCTCCAGGATCAGCTCGGCGGTCATTCGCACCAGCTCAGCGTAAGCACGCACTTCCTCCGGATCGCCGGAGATGCCGATCACCCCGATCAGCTCCCCCTGATAGGAGATGGGCAAATTGATGCCTGGTCGCACCCCTTTGAGCTGCAGGGCTGTCGCTTCGCTAATCTCCACCACCCGGTTTTCAGTGAGCGCCAGCACGGCCCCTTCGTGACGCTGATGGATCCGCTCCGGATTGCCGGACGCAATGATGAGGCCGTGTTCGTCCATCACGTTGACCGAAAAGGAGAGGATCTTCATCGCCCGCGCGACGATCTGGCGGGCAAGGTTATCGTTTAGCTGCATAACATCTCCGGACAAGGGGCTGATCTGGCTACGTCACCACGAGGCGATTCAGGGCACATGGGCGCAAAGATGCCACATCATCAAGACAAGCGAGAGGGGGATCGCTAGAATAGGCCACTTTACCCGATGTGTGCCCCGCCATGGAGCAGGAATTGCGTGCTTGCACCCGCCTGCCCGTGCTGGCCCATCCCTCCGATCTGGACTGTGCTATGGATTATGAATTTCGCCGCGACCCGTTTGGTGGCTATCGCGCCCGGTTCTCCATGGGCCATGAAGCCATCGGTCAGTGGCTGATCGACGAGGTTGGCAAGGATGAGGAGAAGCTCGACGAGCTCTTCTCCATCATTGATCAGCTCTCCAACCGCACCCGAGTCGAATACCGGCTCAACGGCGGTGACTACTCCCTGCTGCTGACCCATGAAGAGGCGGAGGTGAAAGCCAACGCCCTCAATATCGAGCTGGGTGAGGATCTTGACGATCTCGCCTACTACGATGATGAACAGCTGGCCATGTGCGGGCTGGAAGATTTTGCCCAGGTGCTCGGCTCCTGGCGCGCCTTTATCCGTAACGAGGATATGGGCTGATTGACCCAATGTCGGATTACTATGTCGGGCAAACGTGCCCTTTTGCCTAACTCAACAGGATTGACTATGTCTATTTACGATTTTGATGACGAACTGCCGGAAGACGAAGAACAGGAATCCACCAAGAAAGCGGCTGCACCTGCCAAGAAGAAAGGCAAGCAGGTGATGAACACTCAGGTCAACCTGAGCCCGCGCGATGCCAGCCGTCTGAACGGCATGCACGTTGAAGCGATCGCCACGCTGGACGACGTCAGCCTGCCGAAGAACGTCATCTTCAAGGCTGGCCTGATCGCCCTGGGCGAACTGGAAGCCGGCAAGCGCGCCGATATCATCGCACGCGTGATCGCAGAATCAGGCCGCTAATCGCCCCTGAAGGCATAAAGAAAGCCGGAGCCACTGCTCCGGCTTTTTAATTGGTGCCAATCTGCTCTGACTCAGGGTTGCTCACAGCGCAGCAGACGTGGCTGTCCCCAGGGAACCAGTTGGTCGTAATGGCCACTGGCACGTGCCGCAGCCAAGGCTTCGTTGAAGCGTTCTATCAGTTCGCGTCCATTTTGCATCTTGCGCGACACCAGCAAATAGAAGGTATCCCGCTGGCGAAAATAGGGGAGCGGTTGCAGATAGTTCGGGTCGCCGAACACCTGCATGCTGGCGTCCGCCGTCACCGCATCATTCATCGGCATCAGATCAACCCGTTTCCGCTCAAGCAGTTGCAGACATTGCACCAAACTCTTGGGGCGAGTGAGCCGCAATGAAAAACGGGCAATCACCTCATCTGCGTGACTGGTGCTCCAGCTGGCAGGAATACAGACTCTCAACCCCTGCCACTTGCCATCGAGTACCGCATCACTGCCACGATAGGTGAACCAGGAGAGGTGATCGATATGAATGGGGGCGCTGTAATAGAACAGCTTGGCTCGCTCACGCGTCCAGGCATAAGGGAAGGTGGCGGATGCCAGGCCGTTGCGAACCAGCTCGTAGCCCCGGTTCCATGGCAGGTAATCCACCTTCAGCTCGTCATAGCCAGCCTCGCGCAGCAGGGTCGTCACCAGCCGGGTGCTCTGCCCACCATCAGGCAGCCCGGCCCCGGAATAGGGCGAAAAATCTCCGGTTACCAGCGACAGGGGGGCGCATGACAACCATCCACACCAACAACAGAACAACCAGCCATAGTGCTTCATCGCCATCCCTCTCTTTACTCTCCAGTTCAGTATAGGAGGCTGACCCAAATAACCCGGTCTGGTTGCCTTTGCGCCAACGCCCCTGCTAAGGTGCAGCGCTTTTATTACAGAGGAGTTCCGATGTTACCCCTACCTGACATACTGATCTGGGCAGCACTGGCATTGGCCACCCTGCTCTGTATGGCACGCCAACGCCTGCCAGGTTTCCTGCTGCTTGCTGTGGCTCTGCTGCTGGCGCTCTGGCTGGATCGCATCACCACGACCGCACTGCTGGTGACGCTGGCAGCCCTGCTGCTGGCCTGGCGTCTGCCCACCTTCTCCGGCCATAGCCGCCCCCTCGCATGGTCAGCCCTGCTGGCATGGGCGGTGGCACTGACCCTGCACCTGATCCCCGGTTTCAGCAATCTCAAGGTGCTGGATCAGGTACTGGCAGGCCCCGCCAGTGTGCCATTCAACATGTATCTGAACCTCGACAAGCCACTGCTCTTCTTTGGGCTGCTGCTGGCCTGTCCGACGCTGCTTGGTAAGGGAGGCGCTATCCGCTGGCGTCCGCTGGCTCTGTTACTGCTGCCGCTGGGTGCCCTGCTGGTCATCGCCTGGCAGTTGGGGGCACTGAAACCGGAAGTGGGTCTGCCCCACTGGTGGTGGCTGTTTGCACTCAACAACCTGCTGTTCACCTGCGTGGCGGAAGAGGCGCTGTTTCGAGGCGCTATTCAGCAGGGGCTGACCGAGCGTTACCGCCCCTGGATTGGCATCATCGTGGCCGCGCTACTGTTCGGAGCCATCCACCTGCCCGGTGGCCCACTGCTGGCGCTGTTTGCGACCCTGGCAGGCTGCTGCTACGGCTTGGTATTCCAGCTCAGCGGGCGACTCTCCGTGCCCATCCTGATCCACTTCGCCTTCAACTTCGCCCATCTGGTGCTCTTCACCTACCCGCTGGCCAGAGCCTGACGGTCAACTGCGCGGCGTCTTGCCCTTGAACTGCTTGACGCTGCGTTTGGCCTGAGTACGGCGATTGGCCTGCTTGTCACGAGGGGGGCGTTTGCCCTCCCCGCTGGCAGGCTGGTCGGTGACCGGGAATCCCGCCAGATCTCCCAGCGGCAGCTCGCGGCCGGTCAGGGTGCGGATGGCTTGCAGCATGTCACTCTCGCCATGACAAACCAGCGAGATGGCCAACCCCTCGCGGCCAGCCCTGGCGGTACGCCCGATGCGGTGAACGTAGACAGGGGCACTGGCGGGCAAGTCCAGATTGATCACCAGCGGCAGCGCCTCCACATGGATGCCGCGCGCCATCAGGTCGGTGGCCACCAGCACCCGCACCCGACCCTCCTTGAAATCATTGAGCGCCTGCTCGCGCACCGCCTGCTCCTTCTCGCCATGGAGAGCAGCCACCGCAATGCCCGCCTTGGCCAGCTTTCTGGCGACCCCGTCGGCATCATCCCGCGCACTGATAAAGACCAGCACCTGCGGCCACGCCTGCTCCTTGAGCAGGCTGATGAGCGCCGGCACCTTGCTGCTCTTGTTGACCAGATAGAGTCGCTCTTCGATCTCGTTCACCACGCTGTTGAGGGGTGTGGCCTCGATACGGGTTGGCTCACGCAGCAGGCCGTTGGCCAGCGCTTCCAGCTCGGCAGGCAAGGTGGCGGAGAAGAACAGGGTCTGGCGATCCGCCGGAATAAAGCCGAGCAGCGCCTTGATGTCGGGAGCAAAGCCCATCTCCAGCAGGCGATCCGCCTCATCCAGCACCAGCAGCTGCAGACCATCCAGCCCCAGCAACTGTTGGGTCAGCAGATCCCGCAACCGCCCGGGTGTAGCCACCAGCAGCTGTGGCCCCTGCGCCAGTTCGGCCTGTTGCCGCTCCTGCGCAACGCCCCCACACAACGTCACGATGCACAATCCCAGCGCCTCGGCCCCCTCTTTAAGCGCGGCAGATACCTGAATCGCCAGCTCGCGGGTTGGCACCAGCACCAGACCCTGCACCTGGCTGGAGGCAGGATCCAGCCGTTGCAGCAGCGGCAAACCAAACGCCAGCGTCTTGCCGCTGCCGGTCTGGGCCAGTGCCAGCAGATCCTGCCCCGCCAACGCCGCCGGAATCGCCAGCTGCTGGATGCGGGTCGGCGTCTGCAAGGTGGCGGGCAAAGAGGCCAGCAGAGCGGGATGGAGGGCAAGTTCGCGAAAGGTCATGGCGCTACGTTAACAAAGAGAAGTGGGAGGCGAAGTCTAGTGAGCGGGGGCCGAGAAGTAAAACCCTATCAATGATGGCCAGGCCAAGGGGGGGATTGCAACGGGCTGACTACACTTGAGCTGACCCATCACAGAGAAAACTGTCATGACCAGACACATCCCCATCCTGCTGCTGACCAGTGCGCTGCTTGGCAGCATCTCGCTCGGCCTGTCCGGCAGCACGGCGAGCGACAGTGCGGCCGAACAGGCCAAACCGGTGCGTACTCTTAACGCGCATCTCGGTGAGCTGCCGGGACTGATCAATGCCGACAAGACAGGACCTTTCGTTGATTTAGTGCGCGCCATCGACGATCTTCATCCCGATGTGACCATCAGGATCACCATCTATCCCATCGCCCGGGCCATGGCCGGAGTGATCGCTGGCAAGGCAGATCTCGGTCTGCCCGCCATCCGCAATCTCAGGGAGGTCGATATGCTCCCCTACCGTTTCAGTACCCGCAGCTTTGGCAAGGTGGCCCATGTGATTTACAGCAATACTGCCCATCCGGTCACCACAGATATGGCCTATGGCATAGTGCCCACCAAACGGGATCTGCTGATTGAAGCCGTTCCCGACTATATGCCCTTCTCGGTACAGCGCTCGATGAGTATCGAGCAGTCACTGCGCAAACTGTCTCGGGGTCGCATAGACGCCTTTGTCTGGGCACAAGAAGAGGCGGACCTGATGCTGAAAAATCTGAAGCTGACCAATATTCGCCGTGAATTCTTTGGTGATTTCGAGGATGTCTTCATCATCCAGAAAGGGGGGAGCGGGGATGAAATAGACGAATTTTTAAGTCGTTCCATTGAGCAACTCGCCGCCACCGGCAAACTGGCCGAGATCTACGAGAAGATCCACCGCCCCTATGTGGAGTGGCAACCCTCCCCACCCGCCAAGGCTGAACCGGCGACCACCCCGCCCGCAACACCCTGAACAGACAATTCCCGCATAAAAAATCCCGCCGAAGCGGGATTTTTTATGGCTTGCAGCCTTACAGCACGGCCAGCGCAGCGGCGTAGTTCGGCTCGTCGGCCACTTCTGCGACCAGCTCACTGTGCAGCACCTTGTTGTCACCATCCAGTACCACGATGGCGCGAGCGGTCAGACCTACCAGCGGGCCGGAAGAGAAGGCAACGCCGTAATCTTCCATAAAGGCCGCACCGCGCAGGGTGGAGAGGGTCACTACCTTGTCCAGACCTTCGGCGCCGCAGAAGCGGGACTGGGCGAACGGCAGATCGGCGGAGATGCACAGCACGACAGTGTTATCCAGCGCGCTGGCCTGCTCGTTGAACTTGCGCACAGAGGTCGCGCAGGTCGGGGTATCGACGCTCGGGAAGATGTTCAGGATTTTGCGCTGACCGGCAAAGCTTGCCAGGGTCACGTCAGAGAGATCCTTGGCCACCAGGGAGAAGGGCTTGGCTTGCTCACCGTCGACCGGGAAGTGACCAGCGACGGAGACCGGGTTGCCTTGCAGAGTGACTGAGTTGCTCATGTGTTATGTCCTTTATTGGTGTAGTAAAAATCCGGGTGATCAGTATAGGGGCGGCGAGACCAGACAAACACCCGCGAAGACAAGGGATATAAAGGGGTTGACCTTGGACTTAACACCAAGGTTTAGACTCCTTCTCGGTAATCAGGGATCTCGCAGGGGCGGGATCCATCAAGAGGGACTCATCATGAGCAAATCCTGCTGCAATCATCAGCACACCGCCCCCATCAAAGCCGTCAGCAAGGCGGCCCCCGGCCAGAGTGAGCATCACCACGATAGCCACTGCTGCGACAACACCACGCCCGTCAGTTGCTGTTCAACCCCGACGCCTCATGAGCACGCATCCCGTGACGGCAATGAATCCCCCGGGGATGAAGAGCCTCCCCGAGGAAGTTGCCACGATAAAGCGTGCTGCAACGCCCCTTTATCGCCAGCTCACGAACATGAGCATGATATGCCCCCTGCCGACCCGCTGGTTGCGCCGGAGCAAGGTAACAGCCGCCACAGCTGGCAGGTTTTGGGGATGGATTGCCCCAGCTGCGCCCGCAAGATCGAGACCGCAGTCAGCCGGGTGAGCGGCGTGCAACAGGCCCGCGTGTTGTTTGCCACCGAGAAGCTGGTAGTGGATCTGTCCCCCGGTCTCTCCCCCGATCCCGTCACCGCCGCCGTGCTGGCTGCCGGTTTCCAGCTCAAGGGTGCTCAAGCCACCAGAGCCCACACAATCACAAAGGGAGCAACACGCCAAAGCCCGCTGCTGAACACCCTGGGCAAATATTGGCAGCCCCTGTCACTGGCCAGTCTGATGCCGGTCGCCGCCCTGCTGCCGAAAGAGTTCGGTCAGCCGCTCTTTACCCTGGCGACCCTCTGGGGGCTGTGGCCCATCTCCCGCAAGGCGTGGGCGCTGACCAAAAGCGGCTCCCCCTTCGCCATCGAGACCCTGATGACGGTCGCCGCCCTGGGCGCCCTGTTTCTCGGCGAAACCGCCGAAGCGGCCATGGTGCTGCTGCTCTTTATGCTGGGTGAACATCTGGAGGCCTACGCCGCCGGACGCGCCCGGGCCGGAGTGACAGCGCTGATGGCGCTGGTGCCTGACAAGGCGCTGCGCATCCGTACCACTGCCGAGGGCGAGGTGCGGGAAGAGGTAGCTGCCGATGAGCTGCGTCCCGGCGATATCATCGAAATCGCCCCAGGTGCCCGTCTACCTGCCGACGCCCGCCTGCTCGATGAACTCGGTGCGTTTGACGAAAGCGCCCTGACAGGTGAGTCGATTCCGGTGGAACGCCGTCAGGGTGACAAGGTGCCGGCCGGTAGTCTGGCGGCCGATCGGGTACTGCGTCTTGAAGTCGTCTCCGAGCCCGGCAACAACGCCATCGACCGCATTCTGCACCTCATCGAGGAGGCCGAAAGCCAGCGCGCCCCCATCGAGCGCTTTATCGACCGCTTCAGCCGCTGGTATACCCCGGCCATGATGCTGGTTGCTCTGCTGGTGGTGGTGGTGCCGCCCCTTGCCTTCGGCCAGAGCTGGGACGAGTGGATCTATCGCGGGCTGGCGCTGCTGCTCATTGGCTGCCCCTGCGCGCTGGTCATCTCCACCCCGGCAGCGGTCACCTCGGCGCTGGCCGCCGCAACCCGTCAGGGGGCGCTGATCAAGGGGGGGGCCGCACTGGAGCGACTGGCCCATATCGATACAGTCGCCTTTGACAAGACCGGCACCCTGACGCTGGGCAAGCCGCAGTTGACCGAGCTGGTGAGCCTCAATGGCCAGCCGGAGGACGAGTTGCTGGCACTGGCGGCTGCCATCGAGCAGGGCTCCCACCACCCGCTGGCCCGCGCCGTGGTCGCCAACGCGACCGAACAGGGGCTGACGCTGGCGGAGGCCCGCGACCTGCGCGCCCTGCCGGGCATGGGCGTTGAGGGGAGCATCAACGGCGAGCTGTGGCAACTGCTGGCACCGAGCCGGGTGGCGGCCCTGAATATGGAACAGCAAACCCGGATTGCTTCGCTGGAGCGGCAGGGCAAGACTGTCGTGGTGCTCTGCCAAAGCAGCGGCGACCAGGCGCTGCCGGTCGCCCTGCTGGCGCTGCGGGATCAGATCCGGCCGGAGGCGGCGGCTGCGCTGCAAGAGCTCAACCGGCTCGGGCTCAACAGCATTATGTTGACCGGCGATAACCCCCGCGCAGCTGAGGCGATCGCCACCGAGCTGGGCATGGGCTGGCGCGCCGGCCTGTTGCCGGAGGGAAAGGTCGATGAGATTGCCAAACTCGCCAGCTCGCAGAAAGTCGCGATGATCGGTGATGGCATCAACGATTCCCCTGCCATGAAGCGGGCCAGTATCGGCATCGCCATGGGCGGCGGCACCGATGTGGCGCTGGAGACCGCCGATGCGGCGCTGACCCACAACCAGCTCGGCGGTATTGCCGCGATGATCCGGCTGTCGCGGGCGGCACTGGCCAATATTCACCAGAATATCGCGCTGGCACTGGGACTGAAGGCCATCTTTCTGGTCACCAGCCTGCTCGGCATCACCGGCCTGTGGATTGCGGTGCTGGCCGATACCGGCGCCACCGCGCTGGTGACCGCCAACGCCTTGCGGCTGCTGCGCAAGCGTTAAGCCAGCCAATGGCATCCCAGCCAAAAGCCGTCCCCCAACCGGGACGGCTTTTCTTTTTCCTCTCACGGCCCCCCGTAAAAGAAAAAGCGCGCCTGCCGGTCGGCAGTCGCGCTTTGCTTACTCTCTCGGAGTTATCCCACCCTTGGCAAGGTGGAATTCAACCCGGGGGCGCCGAGCCATCCCCCGGACTCAATGGCTTGCTTACTTGACGCTGCACTCCTGAATGACGGCTGTGCCCGCCTTAACGCCAGCCGGGTCAACCTTCACCAGCACACTCCACAGCCCCTGCGGCAAGGTGATGCTGTTATTGGCACTGCCCCCCTTGGAGAAGGCGAACGAATAGCCGGTTTCAGCGTTCACCGCGCCGCCACCGTTGAGCAGGTACTCCTTGCTCCAGTCCTCGTTGGCCACCTTGAACTCGGTGCTGCCGGCGTAGTTGAACGCCGCCTGATAGATGGCGAGATCGCCGTCCATCCCCTTGTAGCTCAGCTGGTACTGAGGTTGGGCTCCCCAGCCGGAGAGCTCACCCTTGACGAACAGGTTGTAGCCGAGCGGATTGCCCGCCACCGTATCCAGCACCTTGCAGCTCTGCACCGGCTCGGTGAAGCTGACGCTCAGGGTCGGTTTGTCCTTGTTCATGGCGGTAAAGACAAACTTGTAGCTGCCTGCCTTGGCCAGATCGACACCGATATTGCCGGTTTCTCCCCCCTTGCAAAGGGTCAGCGGAGTGCCGACCACCAGCTTGTCACCAGCGTTGCAGCTGCCGTAGTTGACCGGCCCCCAGCTGGCGTCAGCGATCTTGACGTTGGTGGTACCCAGCTTGTCGGTGCTCACCTCGGTAGTGAACTCGTACATGAAGTTGCCGCTGAAGGTCATCTGGTTGGTGTTGCCCCACTCATCGAGGAACCCCTTCAGATAAACATCGGTGTTGCCAAACGGTGGCAGGGTGCTCAGGTCGGTCTTCTTGCTGACCGGCAGGCCCGCGCCCTGAGCGCCATTCTGCGGCTTGACGAACACAGCGGCAGACCAGGCCCCCAGCGTCAGCTGGCCGTTATCATAGGCGGCGCCGCTGGCGATGCTGTCGACTGCGCGATGCTTGCTGCTTAGCACCATACCGCTCAGATCGATCGGCTGATCGTTACCGTCACGGAAGTCACCGATGCTCTGGCTCTGGTTGCTGGCGTTGATCATCACCACCAGGCCGTCGATGGCCGGATC
Organism: Aeromonas sp. 602200; assembly: GCF_049173895.1. Classification (NCBI taxonomy): domain Bacteria; kingdom Pseudomonadati; phylum Pseudomonadota; class Gammaproteobacteria; order Aeromonadales; family Aeromonadaceae; genus Aeromonas; species Aeromonas sp. 602200. Next base: position 59,986 of record NZ_JAAKSL010000006.1, on the reverse strand, counting down.
CAGATCCGCCCCGGCCCTGACGCCATCATCCACCGTCATGACGATAAGGCCGGGCACCTGATCCGGGCCGGTATTGCGGAAGTCGACCCGCTTGATCACCTCGGCGCCACTGCCCAGACGCAGCAGGCGGGAGGAGTTGCGCAGCTCCGCCAGCTCCTGATAGAAGCTCACCATCTGCGCCATCTCGGCCGAGCCCGGCTTGGCATGCTTGCCGAGCACCTGCTCAATCAGCGGATAGTTGTCGCCATCCTTGTCCTTGCGCGGCAACCCCTTGTCGAAGTTGTTGTCGCCCAGGGTGTAGTCGACCTTGTTGTACCAGTCGCCCGAGTCATAGCTGTCCCGCTCCATGGATTTGGAACGCAGCAGCTCGACACCGGCGTGGGTGAAGGGAATGCCCTGACCCAGCATGGCAGTCGCCAGCGAGACCCCCTGCATCCGCACCAGATCGGCTCCGGCAGGCGCCTTGTAGATCAGGTTGTCGAACAGGGTCTGGTTGTCGTGCTTGTCGACATAGTTCTGCACTTCCACCGGATCCTGGGCATAGCCGGCAGGCTGACCGTTGTAGTCGATCTCGGCGCCTTTCTTCGGCATGCCATCCTTGTCGGTCAGCACGAACTCCTTGAGGTTGCCCGCCATGCCGAGCCGCACCAGATCGGACTGGTGCAAGGCCGTCGCCAGATCCACCTTGCTCATTTCGTTAGGATCGACGAAAGCACCGTTGCCAAAGCCCTGGGTCTTGCGAATGGTATCGCCACCGTCGAACGGACTGCCGCCGCGCACCGCATCGCGCAAGCGGTCGGAGAAAGAGCCGATGCCAGTACCACCCAGATGCTTCTGGGTAGCCTGCACGAAGCGCTTGTCATCCTGCACTTCGCCGAAGTTCCACCCCTCGCCGTAGAAGTACATCTCGGGATTGACCTTCTTCACCGCGGCCAGCGCCTGAACCATCTGATCTTTCGGATGGTGGCCCATCAGGTCGAAGCGGAAGGCGTCGATCTTGTAGTCGCGCGCCCAGGTGACCAGGGAGTCATCCATCAGCTTGGCAAACATGGCGTGTTCCGGCGCCGTGTTGGAACAGCAGGTGGAGTTCTCCACCGAGCCGGTCTCCGGATTGAGGCGCTGATAGTACCAGGGCACTATCTTGTCTAGCACCGACTTGGGGCCGAGCCCGGATTCGTTGGTGTGGTTGTAGACCACGTCCATCACCACGTTCATGCCGATGTTCTGCTTGATGGCCTTGACCATCTCGCGGAACTCCAGAATACGTTTGGTGCCCTCGGCGTTGGTGGCGTAGGAGCCTTCCGGCGTGGTGTAGTGGTAGGGATCATAACCCCAGTTGAAGGAGTCGACGCCGCGCAGATAGCCGGAGAGCTCCTGCACCTGCGGATTATCCTTGCTGTCGCCCCCTTGCAGGTCGGTCAGCACATCTCCCACGGTCTGACCGCCACCGCAATAGCCGCCAAATCTGGATGTTTTCACATCCGGATTGACCTGACAGAGCTTGCTGAAGTCATCGCCGAGATTGGCCACCTTGGCCGGATCCTCATTGACGGTGGCGATATCGAACACCGGCAGCAGGTGCAGGTGGCTGACGCCGCTTTTTGCCAGCGCTTTCAGATGGTTGACCGGTACAGAGTCGGGCTGGGTCAGGCCGACAAACTTGCCGCGCTTATCTTCATCGGTGGAGGCATCGTTACCGGTCAGGTCGCGAACATGGGCCTCATAGATGGTGATATCGGCGGGGTTCTGCTGGCTGTGGGGCGCCTTGAGGCTGTCCCATCCTTCCGGTTTCAGGGCCGGATCGTCGAGATCCACTACCTGACTGAACTCGGAGTTCATCGCCAGACTCAGGGAGTAGGGATCGGTCACCTCATAGTGCTCAACCTTGCGGCTCAGCGGATGGTAGACCTCCATGTCGTAGCGGTAGAACTGGCCGATCAGCTCGCTGCCCCCCTCATAACTCCAGCTGCCGCTGGCGCTGTCGAAGGTCATCGCCACTTCACCACTCTTCTGGTGGCTGGCGTTGTAGAGGGCCAGCTTGACCGACTTGGCGGTCGGCGCCCAGAGGCGGAAGGTCACCCGGTTACCCTCCACCACGGCACCATAGCTCAGCTTGGTCGCCTCGGGAGCATAGAGCGCATCGAGGGCGCCGGCGCTCTGCACCAGGGTCGCCCCCTGCAGGATACCGTCGGCATCGGTGCCGATAGCCACCAGCTCACCCTTGAGCAGGGGCTTGAGATCTTTCCCGGCAGGCAGGGCAAAGGCGGCCGCATCCTTGAGGTGCGGATATTTGGCCTGCTGCTCGGCAGTCAGGCTGGTCGCGGTCAGGCTGATATAGGGGAAATCGAACACCCCATCGGCATTGGCCTTGATGGTGCCCGAGTCGGTGTAATAGAGGCGAACGTGGGGCTTGTCCTTGCCCCCTTGCCAAATCAGGGTATTGCCATCGATCAAATGAGCGCTGGCCCCCGCCACGCCAAAGGCGGCGGTAAAGGCTTCGGCACGGCTGCCAAACAGATCTTTCTTGCCTGCAACGATGGCCACGGTGCGATCCGGGTGCTCACTGAAGCTCACCTTCATATCGCTGCCGGTCAGGTTGGCCAGATCGCCGTTGCGGGCGATAAAGTTGATGCACCCTTCCACCTTGTTGAGCGGAACGACCCAGGCCGGACCAAAGCTGTCGGCGGTGGCCGGTGTCTTGCTCTTGTCATCCCACCCGGTATTCAGGCCGCTATCTGCCGTTGCCTTGCAGGCGTCGTTGTTCCAAAGGTGCAGGCTGTAGCTGTCAAACGGTGCCTTGGCGCCTTTGGCTGCCGACTGGGTATCCACCAGTGCAATGACCACCTGATTGTCGCCGGCAACCAGCAACTCTTTCGGGGGATCCATCTTGGGCAGACGAGCGACAGGCCCATCGGTGACTTCAGGTGTAGGCGGTGTAGGGGGGACGGGGTTCACACCGGAGGCATCAGAGCTGTTGTCATTACAGCCAGACAAAAGCGCGAGCAGTGAGGCTGTTACCAGCGCCACTTTGGTCTTTTTCATATCCATATTTTTATAATTCCCGCTGTAGTTAGTCTCGATAGTCGAGCACCCGGTCATTGCCAGGCGGTGCCATATTAATCAGCGGCAATCGATTCAAATGTGAGCGAGAGGGCAAAAAAACCATCCAGTTTCAACAAGATAACGTTTTCAGACTGAAACTTCGATCCGGCTCACAGACCTCGCGGCCATTTGGCCTCATATCTGGAAAACGGCAGTCGCGGGGTCAGAAAAGCAATGTCTGATCAAGTGGATACACAAGGAGTAAGCAATGAAACGGATTGAAGAGCAGGCAAGACGACTCGATCAGGAGTATCAGGCGATCGGGCAGCTGTTCGACCAGTTCTGCCAGCAGGCTGGCGCCCTGGCCGAACAGTATCACTTCTTCAACTGGCCCGATTATGAAGACTCACCCCCGCTGAGCCGCGCCTTTACCCTGCTGGGGGAACCCCGCGAACTGCGGCTGCGCTGTCAGCCCGGTGAGCGCTCCGCCCTCAATGGCCTGATCCAGGTGGTCTCGGAGGATGGCACCATAGATGCCAGCCTCGGATTTCGCGCCGATGGCCAGTTGCTGCTGGAGTCCGGCAAACTGCTGGACAACCCGCCCGGACTGCTGCTCAAGTTGCTGCTCGGCGCAATCTGGCAACACAAGCCGCAGGCCGATCTCTCACAACAGGAGATCTAGCTGCGGAGCCAACTGTTGAGTCGTTCTGGCTATTGTGGCCGCAGCACGCATCCACAATAGCCTGTGTCGAATGAAGGCGTGGTGGATTTACACCAGAGCATCACTCCTCGCTACGCCCAGCCCCCCGGCAGCAAATGTCCTGCTACTCCGGTTGCAACGGCTCCGCCACCTTGCCCTCCAGCTTTCTGACCGGCTTTTGCAGGATCAGGTTGGCTGGATAGGTGACCAGATCGCCGTTGTCATCACGCACCCGCACATAGAAGAGGCCGATCTCGGTGATGACGCCGGTGACCGAATCATCCTTGTCGAGGATGCGGATCCGGTCGCCAATCTTGTAGGGGAAGGCGAAGAAGATGGTGATGCTGGCGGTGATGTTGGAGAGGATCGACCACTGGGCGACCATGGCGACCCCCAATACCGCAAAGAAGGAGGACGCGAGCACCACCAGTCGGGAGAAGTCGAGCCCCCACACCCCGGCCAGCACCAGCAAGGTGGCACAGCCGAGCAGGAAGTGGAACACATGGGCCACGTAGAGCACCCGGTTCTCGCTCACCTGCCTGCTCTGACCGAGCGCCAGCAGGCTCTTGTGAATCAGCCGCCGGATCAGGGTATGCCCCAGCAACAGCAGTAGGGTCAGACCAATTGATTGCCACATGGGTTATGCCTCCTTACCACCAGCGCCGATGTTTGAGCCAGATAGCCAGCCCGCTGGCCAGCGCCACCAGCGAACCACAGAAGACCCAGAAGGCGGTCGGATTCTCGGCCCCGGGAATGCCCCCCAGGTTGATGCCAAACAGGCCGGTCAGGAAGCTGGCAGGTAAAAAGAGCAGCGCCATCACCGACATCTGGTAGGCGCGGCGGTTGGTCGCCTCCGCCATCAGATTGTTGATCTCGTCTGCCAGCACAGCGGTGCGTGCCACTCCCGCATCGAGGTCGTCGAGCCAGCGCCGCAGCCGATCGGCGATATCGAGCAGACGACGGCGATCATCCTCATCCAGCCAGCTGATCTTCTCGTTGGCAAGGCGCGCCACCAGATCCCGCTGGGGGGAGAGGTAGCGGCGGATCATGATGAGCTGCTTGCGGATCAGCGCCAAGCGGCCATTGGCGGGCATGTCGCGCATCAGCACCATCTCCTCCAGATCGAGGATCTTGTCGTGCAGTTCCTCGACAAACTCCCCCGCCCGATCGGTCAGGGCATCACAAATCTCCACCAGCCAGTCGGCCGGGGTATCGGCGCCGCCCCCCAGCTTGAGCTGGTTGAAGACATCCTGCTCGGAGAGCAGCGGACGACGACGGCTGCTGATGATGAGATCCGGGGTGATGAAGATGCGCAGCGCCACCATCTCTTCGGGCCTGTGATCCTTGTTGTGGTTGATGCCGCGCAGGATCAGCAGCACCGTCTCCCCCATCCGCACCAGCTTGGGACGATTGCTCTGGCCGAGCAGCGACTCCCTGGCCGCCTCGCTGAGCAAAGGGGTCTGCAACAGCCAGCGCGCCGAATCGGGATTGCCGTAATCCAGATGCAGCCAGCCGGGATGTGCCGCCGGGACTTCGCTTCCCGCCGTCAGCGGCGCCATGCCACCCTTGCCATCCAGGGTCAGGGCATAAATCACTTCACCGGGCACCCGATCCATCTCGTCTCCTTCTCGTTTCATATGCTGGCCCCAGCTTACACCAAAGGCGGGGCCGACTCAGCCCCGCGCCGGGAAGGGGAGGCCTGTGTTAACATGCCAGCTCTCGTTTTCCATCCGCGTTCACTACAGGAAACCATGCCATGCCCATCTGGGTTGATGCCGATGCCTGCCCCATTCCGGTCAAGGAGATCCTCTACCGCGCCGCCCACCGCGCCCAGATCGTCACCACCCTGGTGGCCAATCAGGGATTGCGGGTGCCCCCCTCGCCTTTCATCAAAACCCAGCAGGTGGAGAAGGGATTCGATGTGGCAGATCATGTCATCGCCCAGCAGGTTCAGCCCGGCGATCTGGTGATCACCGGTGATATCCCCCTCGCCTCCTGGGTGATCGATGCTGGCGGCGAGGCACTCAATCCCCGCGGCGAGATCTACACCCGCGAGACCATCAAGGCGCGGCTCGGCATGCGCAACTTTATGGAAGAGCTGCGCTCGGCCGGCGTGCAGACCGGCGGCCCGGCCCCCTTCAATGCCGCCGACAAGCAGCGCTTCGCCAACGCCCTCGACAAGTGGCTGGTCAAAGGCAAGTTATAAATAGGCTATAAAGGCGCCCAATTTGGGCGCTTTTTCGCCGTAACATCCTGATTTTTAAAATAAGAGCTGACCACAACCGTCAGGCTGGTAAGATGCGCCGCCATCTTGTCCACGCCGTAATCATCATGACCGCCCAAGGGCACCTGCTCTTCTCCGTTACCTGCACCCTGATCGCCCACAAACTGCAGCTCACTCCGGCCCTGGCAGATGCCAGTCTGTGGCAGACCATCCCTGCCGCGCTGGCCAGCGCCCTGTTGCCCGACCTCGACCACCCCAAATCGGTGCTGGGGCAACGACTGCCGTGGATCTCGAAACCTCTGTCGCGGCTGTTCGGGCATCGCGGTTTCACCCACAGTCTGCTGGCGGTCGCCGCTGCCGTCTGGGGGCTGAACCAGAGCCTGCCGCCGGACACCCTGCCCATGGGGGTCAAGGATGCCCTGATCGTCGGCTACCTCAGCCATCTGCTGGGGGACTGGCTCACCCCGGCGGGCATTCCGCTCTTCTGGCCCATCAAGCGCCGTTACCGCCTGCCGGGCTGGTCGCTGCGCAGTGGCGGCGCCATCGAAACCGGCTTTTGCACCCTCACCCTGCTGGTTGCCGGCTGGTGGTGCGGCTGGCGCCTGTAAGCCAGAAATAAAAAAGCCCCTGACGAGGTCAGGGGCTCAAACCGTGGCAGATGCCACTAGAGGATCAGATCATGATGCCTGCGATAACAGCAGAGAGCAGGCTGACCAGAGTTGAACCGTAGACCAGCTTCAGACCGAAGCGGGAAACCATGTTGCCCTTCTCTTCGTTCAGCGCTTTTACCGCACCGGCGATGATGCCGATGGAGCTGAAGTTGGCGAAAGAGACCATGAAGATGGAGAGGATGCCGACGGTACGCGGGGAGAGCTCGGCAGCAATCTTGCCCAGATCCATCATGGCCACGAACTCGTTGGTCACCAGCTTGGTCGCCATGATGGAGCCCGCTTGCAGCGCTTCACCACTCGGGATACCCAGGATCCAGGCGATTGGATAGAAGAGGTAGCCCATGACGTACTGGAAGTTGACACCAAACGCCAGCTCGAACAGGTAGTTGACCAGGGCGATCAGGGCAATAAAGCCCACCAGCATAGCCGCCACGATAACGGCAACGGAAAAACCGGCCATGATGTACTCGCCCAGCATCTCGAAGAAGTTCTCTCTCTTCGGCGTATGGTGCTCGTCGCCCTCGGCCAGCGCCTTGGCATCGGTCACGGTATTGTCCGGCTCGTAGGGGTTGATCAGCGACAGCACGACAAAGGTGCTGAACATGTTGAGCACCAGCGCAGCCACCACGTAACGCGGCTCGATCAGCTGCATGTAGGCACCGACGATGGACATGGAGACGGTGGACATCGCCGTCGCCGCCAGGGTGTACATCTGCTTCTCGTTCAGGTGCGGCAGGATGTTCTTGAGGGCGATGAAGTTCTCGGATTGACCGACGATCATGGAGCTGATGGCGTTGAAGGACTCCAGCTTGCCCATGCCGTTGATCTTGGCCAACACGGTACCGATACCGCGGATCACCAGCGGCAACAGGCGGATGTACTGCAGAATACCGATCAACACGGAGATGAAGACGATGGGCATCAACACCATCAGGAAGAAGGTAAATGAACCTTCATTCATCATGCCGCCAAATACAAAGTCGGTTCCCTGCTTGGCAAACTCCATCAGCTTGGTGAAGCCGGCCGCGAAGCCACCCACCACAGCCAGACCCACTTCCGAGTTCAACATGAACCAGGCCAGCGCCAGCTCGACCACCAGCAGTTGGCCGATATAACGCAGCTTGATCTGTCTCCAGTTGTGGCGGTTAGCCAGCAGAGAAAGAGCGAGGACCATCACCAGTCCGAGCACAAAGTGAACGTATTCCATACCTGTAGCACCTGAGTGAATTGTAATTTTCGACCGGCGCCATCATAGACATTTGCACATTTAAAAATCAGAGAGTCATCACAATCCCGTGTAATAATATGCATGCAGGATAATACAAACGTTTTTAAATTAATTACGCAACAACCTGATATTAATCGCACAACTTTGACGACGACAAATTCATTAAAAAACATGATATTACATAATTAAAATGGCATTTTCATGGTCCTCCAAAATATCTTGATATCATTTTCGCAACATTGTGTTTAATGCCACACTCGCCAATAGAATATTTTTCAACCATTATATTTAAACAACAGAAATGGCAAACGTTTATCCGCAATAAATAATTACATGCATGTTTGAATAATTACCCCGATATCCTTTCACATATTGCTCACAACCAATCTGGCAACAAATACCCCCATAATGTGCCCCCCATGGCCAGCCGTTCAAAAATCCGCCACATCCGGTGCCACATTCTGGTATGATGCGCGGCCTTAGCGCTCGCGCATCCCCGTTTTCTCCGAAATAGAGTCCTTTTGTGAACAACAGCGAATTTAGCAGCCTCAATCTCTCCCCCGCCCTGCAAGAGAACCTCACCAGCCTGGGTTACCTGCAGATGACCCCGATCCAGGCCCAGAGCCTGCCCCTGGTGCTCGATGGCAAAGACCTGATCGCCAAGGCAAAAACCGGCAGCGGCAAGACCGCCGCCTTCGGCCTCGGCCTGCTGGCCAAGCTCAACGTCAACCGCCTCGAAGTGCAGGCGCTGGTACTCTGCCCAACCCGCGAACTGGCGGATCAGGTGGCCACCGAGATCCGCCGTCTGGCGCGCGCCCTGCCCAACGTCAAGCTGGTGACCCTGTGCGGCGGCACCCCGACCGCACCGCAGTCCGCCACCCTGAGCTTTGGTGCCCACATCGCCGTCGGCACCCCGGGTCGCATTCTCAAGCATCTGGAGCAAGGCACGCTGGATCTATCCGGCCTCAAGACGCTGGTGCTGGATGAAGCGGATCGCATGCTGGACATGGGCTTTGGCGAAGATATCAACCGGGTCATCAGCTATGCCCCCCAGCAGCGCCAGACCCTGCTCTTCTCCGCCACCTATCCGGAGGGGATCGCCCAGATGAGCCGCGGCGTGCAGCGCAATCCGGTCGAGGTGAGCGTGGAATCCCTGCACGAGGGGAGCGCCATCGAACAGAAGCTCTACGAAGTGCCTGCCGGTCAGCGCCTCGACGCCCTCACCTGGCTGCTGAGTCACTACCAGCCCAGCTCCTGCGTGGTGTTCTGCAACACCAAGCGCGCCTGTAACGACGTGGCCGACCATCTGGCCGCCAAGGGCTTCTCGGCGCTGGCGCTGAATGGCGATCTGGAACAGCGCGAGCGGGATCAGGTGCTGGTGCGCTTTGCCAACGGCAGCGCCACCATTCTGGTGGCCACCGACGTGGCGGCCCGCGGTCTCGACATCAAGGAGCTGGGCGCCGTCATCAACTACGAGCTGACCTATGATCCCGAAGTGCACGTGCACCGCATCGGCCGTACCGGTCGTGCCGGCCAGCAGGGTCTGGCCCTGAGTCTCTATCAGCCGAACGAGGCCCAGCGCGTCAACTTTATCGAAGAGTACCAGCAGGCTCCGATGCCGCTGGGTGATCTCGACAGCATCGGCCGCGACATCAAGCCGATCGCCCCGCAGATGGTGACCCTCTCCATCGATGCAGGCCGCAAGACCAAGGTGCGGGCCGGTGACATTCTGGGCGCCCTGACCGGTGAAGGCGGCATTGCCGGCGCCGACGTGGGCAAGATCCAGATCTCCGAACAGTACTCCTACGTCGCGGTGAAGCGCAGCGTGGCGAGCGCCGCCCTCAAGCGGTTGCAGGAAGGCAAGATCAAGGGTCGCAGCTACCGCGCCCGCAAACTGGGCTAAGGTTCTTTGCAAGTCGTTAGCCAGACCACAGGCGCCTGACAGGCGCCTGTTTCATATCTCCGATGCCGCCATGCGGCAAGACAGGCACCATGACCCAAGCAATCCAAACCGATGTGAGCTGCCAGAACTGCGAAGCCTGCTGCTGCCGCCTCGAAGTGATGCTCTTTACCGATACCGGCGTGCCGGACCGTTATGTACTGGAACGGGATGGCGAGATACCGGTTATGCGTCGGCTGGACGATGGCTGGTGCGCCGCCCTCGACCGCAACACCATGATGTGCCGTATCTACGAGGTGCGACCACTGATCTGCCGCGAATTCGAAATGGGTGAACCCGACTGCGTCGACGAACGGGACAAGTGGTTTATCAAGCTGGATTAACCAGGCTCCTCGAATACACTCACCACGATGATGTGCCCCATCCATGTACGAGGTGCGGCCGCTGATCTGTCGTGAATTCGAAATGGGTGAACCCGACTGCGTTGACGAGCGGGACAAGTGGTTTATCAAGCTGGAGTAAAACCCGTCCACGCGGTGGGCGGGGTGGTCAAGCGCTCGCAGGTTCACAGGGAGCGATGTTGAGCTGCTCCCCCAGCCACTGGATGGCCGCAGCCTCCTGCTCGAAGTAACGTACCGCCCGAAAGGGCAATCCCTTGAAGATGTTATCCGCCAGATAGCGCTTGAAGCCCCCTACGAAAACCACCGCCAGAAACTGACAGCCACTCTCGGCACACCAGCCAAACTGGCGACGAAAACGGGCCAGCACCTCGGGCCCGGCCGCTTCAAACTCGGTCGCGACCTCGACAATCCCCCAGGGGCCATCCATCAGACCGGCCAGTTCGTGACGAAAGCGCGCCTCATAGGCCATGGCACCTGCCAGATTGAAGGGGCCACTCGGGCGGCAGATCAGCATCTGGCCCCTGCGCTCCATGTCAAATTGCCCATGTGGCTGCATGACTGCTCCCATTCCGTTACCACCACCATCGCCTGCAAATTGTTACCACAAGGTAATAATTTATAAGGAAAAGTCCAGCAGCAAACAGGCTTTCCCCAAAGCGTGCTCATCCTATCCAGCAAACCGTCGGCACCTCATGTTACCGACATCCCGCACCGAATCGATCTCAAGATGTGTGATTGCAGTTAACGAAACGTTACTGCTATTATCCGCGCCGCCACAAACATTCCACTTGCCGAAAGGTTTGGCACCCCAACAAGGATGTGCAATGAAAAACAGGGACTCGAGTCATTACCAACGGATCTGGCGCTGGCACTTCTACGCCGGTCTCTTTGTCGCCCCTTTCCTGATCCTGCTGTCACTGACCGGGATCGTCTATCTGTTCAAACCCCAGCTCGACAACCTGATGTACCCAGAGCTGATGAAGGTCACCCCCGCCAGCCAGACCCTGAATGCCGACCAGCTGCTGGCCAAGGCGATGATGACCATGCCCGATGCCAGCCTGCGTAAATACCTGCCGCCTGTCGCACCCGATCAGAGCGCTCAGTTCATCGTCAATCAGGGGGATCGCGAGCTGACCCTGTTTATGGACCCCGCCAGCGGCGTCCTGCTCGGCAACATGGACAACAAGTGGAATCTGCAAGCGGTGGCTCGCTCCCTGCACGCCGACCTGCTGCTCGGCACCACGGGGGACCGGCTGATCGAACTGGCTGCAGGCTGGGGACTAGTACTGCTGCTGAGCGGTCTCTACCTCTGGTGGCCACGCAAGGGGCCCGGGGTGGGCGGCATCCTCTGGCCCAGAGTGAGCCAGCGCGGACGCCTTTGGTGGCGGGATCTGCACGCCGTGGTCGGCTTCTGGGGCGCCGGTTTCCTGCTGCTGTTGCTGTTGAGCGGCATGACCTGGACCGGTTTCTGGGGCGATCAGTTTGCCGCGGTCTGGAACCGCTTCCCCGCCGCCATGTGGAACGAGGTGCCCAAGTCGGCACCGCTGGCCCGCACCCTGAATCAGGCCCACGAGCAGACCGTCCCCTGGGCGGTGGAGAACACCCCTATGCCCAGCTCGCAGCCTGTTGATGAGGGGCACGATCACGGTGCCATGAACCACGGCGAGCACGAGGGAGTTGTGATGGCCAGCCAGCGGATCCCGCTGCAACAGGTGGTCGAGATCGCCCATGAGCGGAGAGTCCAACCGGGTTACAGCATCACCCCGCCGGTCGGCGCCACCGGCGTCTACACCATCGCCCTGTTTGCCGACGATCCGCGCAACGACGCCACCCTGCATATCGATCAATACAGCGGCAAGGTGCTGACCGATGTGCGCTGGCAGGATTACGGCCCGGTCGCCAAGACGGTGGAGAGCGGCGTCATGCTGCACATGGGCAAGCTCTACGGCTGGCCCCATCAGCTCGCCATGCTGATCATCTGCCTGATGGTGCTGGCCAGCGCCGTGAGTGGTCTGTGGATCTGGTGGTGCCGCCGCCCGCAGGGCCGTCTCGCCGCGCCGCCGCTGCCTGCCAAACTCCCGCCGATGCGTGGCGCCATCGCCCTGCTGATCCTGCTGGGGATAGCCTTCCCGCTGGTGGGCGCCTCCATGGTCGCCCTCTGGCTGCTGGATACCCTGATTTTCTCCCGCCGCCCTCTCAGGGTGGCACGCGCCAGCTAGTCAATAACATCATTAACCAACAGAGAGGGCTCCCGCTTGGGAGCCCTCTCTGTTTCATCGCTGCCGACTATCACTCCTGCTCGACTAACAAGAGAATTTTCTTGGCCTTCTCGAAGTGATCGAGCTTGTGGGTCTGGATCCACCAGGTCGCCGCCTCCATCAACAAATCGGGATCGTCATTGCGATTGGCAAAAAAAGCATAAAAGGAGAGCCCGACCGTCTCCCCCTTCTGGGCGATTTTCTGCTGGCATACCTGAATGATTTTCTGTTTGAGTGATGCACGCATGGCAGTCTTCCTGTCTGACTGATTCAGTACCAACGCGTAGCATCGGCACACAAAAAGGGCTCCCGCCTCGGGAGCCCGTTTCACATAACAACAAGCCGGTCGTTCATCAGGAGAGCGCCAACCCGATGGAGAGCAGCAGGCTGAACAGAAACGCGCTGATGGCGGTCTTCTTGAGGGAACCGGTCAGCACCTCGCCATCGTAGCTTTCGCGAAGAGTCTTGGCCGCATCGCTGAGAGGCTTCATGGCGGGCAGGAAGATCCACGGCCAGAAACTGGCGGGCTGGATCAGGATAAAGGCGATGGTCGCCAGCAGCGCTGCCCCCAGCAGTACCCAGTGATAGGCGATGGCGCGATGGCGGCCAAGGCGCACCGCCAGGGTGATCTTGCCGCTGGCGGCGTCGGTCTCGATGTCGCGCACATTGTTGATATTGAGCACGGCGGTGGCCAGCAGGCCACAGGCGGTGGCAGGCAATAGCAGATCCCACTCCAGCGTCTTGGTGAAGAGGTAGTAGGAGCCGAGCACCCCCAGCAGGCCGAAGAAGAGGAACACCGAGATGTCGCCAAACCCGCGATAACCGTAGGGAGTCTTGCCGACGGTGTAGGTCACCGCCGCGACAATCGCTGCGCCACCCAGCACCACAAACGCCAAAATCTGCAGCCACTGGCCACCGAAGGCACAGCCCAGCAGCAGCAGGCCACTGGCCACCGCCGCCAGCGCAGTCAGCCCCATCGCCACGCACATCTGCTTTTTGGTGATAAGGCCGGAGACCACGGCCCGCTGCGGGCCGATCCGCTCACCGTTGTCGGCACCGGAGACCGCATCGCCGTAATCGTTGGCCAGATTGGAGAGGATCTGCAGCAGGATGGCGGTCAGCAGCGAGAGCGCCATGATGGTGCCATCGAAGGCACCACGACTGGCAGCCAGCCCCGAGCCCAGCAGGATGGAAGAGCAGGCGAGCGGCAATGTTCGCAAACGCGCCGCCAGCAACCAAACAGAGAAGGTATTTGTCATTTTGTGATGGCCAAACAATCGGATATTGATCGTGTTAAGGGTTATCGAACCGGATTTGGGTATACTTGGCCCCGGAGAGTGAAGCTCCCGCGGGCGATTTACATGGACGAATGGGCAGATAATATATAGGAAATCATCGCCCTTTGGCATAAACCTACGGCATCCAGCTACCGGATCGCTCGTTACTACCCGGCTCAGACAAGAATCCATGTTGGCTCAGACCCATATCAAGCAACAACTGGACGCCCTGCGTCACAGCAACGTCAGCGGCTTCGTACGGTTGCGAGTGGCGATCGAAATCCGCTCCTTTCTGGGCTGGCTCGCGGCGCAAACCCTCTATCCCCGCATCTACTGGCAGGCCCGTGGAGAGGCTCGTCCCGAGTATGTCGCGCTGGGCGCCATCCATGAATTGACCGAGCCGCACGCCATCAAGCAGGTGTGCATGAACACAGCCAACCAGCATCATGACGACAGCCCCCGCTACTATGGCGGACTGGCGTTTGATCCGGCCCAGTCCGGCTGGCAAGGGTTTGGCCCCTGCCGTTTCGTGCTGCCCCGCATCGAGCTGGTGCGCCGTGGCGAGTGCGTCAGTCTCTGCCTTAACCTCTGGCTGGATGAAAACAATCTCGAGGCCGAACTGCAGGCGGCCGACGCCGCCCTCGATGCCCTGCGCCCGGAAGCCCCGCTGCCCGCCCTGCAAAAGCAGCCCTGGCAGCGACAGGATTGCCCCGGCCCCGCCCAGTGGCAGACGCTGGTGGAGCGCGTCACCGCCCCCGATTTTCAGGCCCACACTCCCAAGGTGGTGCTGTCGCGGGAGAGCGTGCTGACCAGTCCGAACCATGATGCGGATATCAATCCCTGGGCCATGCTCGACCAGTGGGCCCGCCACGCCCAGGACTGCTTCCACTTCGGTTTTCAATTCTCCCCCGAGCAGGCCTTTATCGCCTGTTCTCCCGAGCGGCTCTACCGCCGGGAAGATCGCCACCTCTTTACCGAGGCGCTGGCGGGCACCATTCGCCGCTCCGGCGATGAAGAGGTGGATGCCCAACTGGCCGCCGAACTGCTGGCCGACAGCAAGAACCGGCTGGAGAACCGGCTGGTACACGCCGACATCCTGAGCCGTCTGGCACCACTGACCCACGATGCCACCCTGACCGAGCCGCGCATTCTCAAACTGCGGCTGCTGCAACATCTCAAGTGCGATATCGAAGCCGAGATCAAGCCCGGGGTCTGCGACTGGCAGTTGCTCGACGCCCTCCACCCGACGCCGGCGGTGGGCGGCGCTCCGCGCGAGGCAGCGCTCGCCTTTATCCGCGAGTTCGAACCCTACGGTCGGGGCTGGTACGCCGGTGCCTGCGGCATGCTGAGTCGGGAGACGTCCGAGTTCTCGGTCGCCATTCGCAGCGCCCGCATTCAGCCGGGCAGCGTCACCCTGTTTGCCGGTGCCGGCATTGTCGCCGGTTCGGAACCTGTCGCCGAGTGGGCCGAGCTCGACAACAAGATCGCCAATGTGCTCTCCCTGCTGGGATAGTCATTCACCCTTTTCACGCTACGAGAGCCCCTATGCCCACCCGTAAAGAGCCTGCCAGCGAAGAGTTTGCCTGCCCCCCGTTTTCGAGCCAGCACGCCACCTTCAACCACGTCTGGTCCTCCCTCTTGCTGGAGGAGCTCTTTCGCCTCGGGGTGCGCGACATCGCGCTGGCCCCCGGCTCCCGCTCCGCGCCGCTGACCATGGCCGCCGCGGCCCATCAGGGCTTTCGTCGTCACCTGCACTTTGACGAGCGCGGCCTCGGCTTTATGGCGCTCGGGCTAGCCAAGGGGAGCAACCGGCCGGTGGCGGTGATCATGACCTCGGGCACCGCAGTGGCCAACCTCTGGCCCGCAGTGGCAGAGGCCCAGCTCACCGGCGTGCCGCTGATTATTCTATCCGCAGATCGCCCCCACGAGCTTATCGACAACGGCGCCAATCAGGCGATCGACCAGCAAGGGATCTTCGGCCACTACCCCGTCTATCAGCAGAACCTGCCAAGCCCCACCCCGACCATTCCGGCGGCGTTTGTGCTGAGCTCGGTGGATCAGGCGCTGGCCAAACAGGCGCTCACTCCCGGGGTGGTGCACTTCAACTGCATGTACCCCGAGCCCCTCTACCCGGGCGAGCACTATCAGGATTTTGGCGACTATCTGGCCCCCCTCGGTGACTGGCTCGGCTCGCAGAGGCCATGGAGCCCGTGGCAACAGAGCGAGGCGACCTGCCAGCCGCAACCCGAGTGGCGCGAGTGGCAGCACAAGCGCGGGGTGATTGTGGCCGGACGGATCACCGAGCCTAAGCAGGCACAGACGGTCGCCGCGCTGGCGGAGCAACTCGGCTGGCCGCTGCTGGCAGATCTGCAGAGCCAGATCCGCTTCGATAGCCGCAACCTCATCCACATGGATATGGCGCTCAACGACCCTGAATTCGTCGCCGAGCTGGGCCGCGCCGAGGTGCTGCTGCAATTTGGCGCGCGGCTTGTCTCCAAGCGGCTCGGCCAGTTCATCAAACACCATTCATGGCAAGATTACTGGCTGGTGGATCCGCAACCGGCGCGGCTCGATCCCGACTACCGGCTGCGCAACCGGCTGCTCTGCAGTGCCAGCGCCTTTGCTGCGGCCCATCCGGTCACCACCCGGGCCCCTTGGCACACATTGGCCGAGCTGCAACACAACGCCAGCCAGCAGATCGCCGCCGCCTGCGAGCACTTCTCCGAGCTTGGGGTCTGCCATCGCCTCAACCGCCTGATCGAAGGCCAACTGTTTGTCGGCAACAGCATGCCAGCCCGACTGATGGATATGCTCGGCGAAACGGGCAAGGGGCCGAGCCGGGTGATGACCAACCGTGGCGCCTCCGGCATCGATGGCCTGATCGCCACCGCCTACGGGTTTGCCCAATCGGTCGAACCGGGCAGCGATGAGCCCACCACCCTGCTGCTTGGGGATCTCAGCGCCCTGCACGATCTCAATAGCCTCGCCCTGCTCAGCAAGGCGAGCCGACCGCTGGTGGTGATCCTGCTCAACAACGATGGCGGCAGCATCTTTCGTATGTTGCCGGTGCCCACCGAAGGGGAACTGCTGGAGAGCTACTACCGGCTGCCCCACGGCCTCAGCTTTGAACATGCTGCCGCCATGTTTGGCCTCGCCTATCGGGCGCCGACCACCCTGCCCGAGTTCGAACGCGATTACCGCGCCGCCCTCCAACATGGCGTTACCTTGATCGAGATCCGGGTACCGAGCGAGCAAGTGGCCGATGATCTCAAGGCGCTGGGGGCCGCCATCCGTGGCGAATAAAGATGCCAATATACCGCTGGTTCTGCTGCACGGCCTGCTGGGGGATAGCGGCGACTGGCAACCGGTGATCGACCGGCTGCCCGCCATCCACTGCATCGCCCTCGATCTGCCGGGTCACGGCCAGCATAGCGATCTCAACGTCAGCGACTTTGAGCAGAGCCACCAGTGGCTGGTCACCGAGCTGGCCAGCCGCAACATTGAACGCTATCTGCTGGCGGGTTACTCGCTGGGTGGGCGACTGGCCCTCTATCACGCCAGCCGCGAGCCCGCCGGGCTCCGGGGGCTGCTGCTGGAGAACTGTAACCCGGGACTACCGGCCAGTGAACGGGCCGCCCGCATCCAGCACGATGAACGGTGGGCGCAGCGTTTCGAGCATGAGCCCCTGGCTGACGTGCTGGCAGACTGGTACCGGCAAGGGGTGTTTGCCGATCTTGACGATGCGGCCCGGGCCCGCCAGATCGCCCGCCGCCTTGGCAACGACGGTCAGGGCATCGCCACCATGCTGCGCGCCACTTCGCTAGGCAAGCAGCCGGATCTCGCCCCCTGGCTCATGGCGAGCCAGCTGCCGGTTACTTATGTGAGTGGCAAGCGGGATCACAAATTCCATCAGCTGGCTTGCCAGCTGGCGAACCAAAATCGCAGAATCAACCACTTGGTGCTGGATGGCGGCCATAATCTGCACGCCCATCAGCCTGATAACTTTGCCCGACTCCTCGCGGAGTGGGTCAACCAACAAGAAGAGACGAGTCATGATTGAAGCAATGACGGAAGCTGAACTGTATGCACCTGTTCAACATGCCGGGATTGCTCAACTCAGTGGTCAACTCGGTGCTCAACTGCACTCTCCCAGATCAGAAGGAAAAAAACATGATTGAAGCAATGACGGAAGCGGAACTGTACGCTCCGGTTGAGTGGCAGGATTGCTCCGCCGGTTATGAGGACATCCTCTATCACAAGTCCAACGATGGCATTGCCAAGATCACCATCAACCGTCCCCAGGTGCGCAACGCCTTCCGCCCCCGCACCGTCAAAGAAATGCTGCAGGCGCTGGCCGATGCCCGTTATGATGATCAGATCGGCACCATCATCCTGACCGGTTTTGGCGAGAAAGCCTTCTGCGCCGGCGGCGACCAGAAGATCCGTGGCGACTACGGTGGATACCGCGATGACGAGGGGACTCACCACCTCAACGTGCTCGACTTCCAGCGCGACATCCGCACCTGCCCGAAACCTGTGGTGGCCATGGTGGCCGGTTACGC
The DNA here is from genome assembly GCF_049173895.1 of Aeromonas sp. 602200. Taxonomy (NCBI): domain Bacteria; kingdom Pseudomonadati; phylum Pseudomonadota; class Gammaproteobacteria; order Aeromonadales; family Aeromonadaceae; genus Aeromonas; species Aeromonas sp. 602200. Next base: position 41,723 of record NZ_JAAKSL010000006.1, on the reverse strand, counting down.
GGTCGGTGGTGGCCACGTGCTGCACATGATGTGTGACCTGACCATCGCCGCCGACAACGCCCAGTTTGGCCAGACCGGCCCGAAAGTGGGCTCCTTCGATGGTGGTTGGGGTGCTTCCTACATGGCTCGCATCGTCGGCCAGAAGAAGGCCCGCGAAATCTGGTTCCTCTGCCGCATGTACGATGCCCAGCAAGCCCTCGACATGGGTCTGGTCAACACCGTTGTGCCGCTGGCGGATCTGGAGCGTGAAACCGTGCGCTGGTGCCGCGAAATGCTGCAAAACAGCCCGATGGCGCTGCGTTGCCTGAAAGCGGCCCTCAACGCTGACTGTGATGGTCAGGCGGGCTTGCAGGAGCTGGCGGGCAATGCCACCATGCTGTTCTACATGACCGAAGAGGGTCAGGAAGGCCGCAACGCCTTCAACGAAAAGCGTCGCCCCGACTTCTCCAAATACAAGCGGAACCCCTGATGACACTCGCCCTGTATCGCTATCAACTGCCTTTTACCCAGCCCCTGACCTTTCACGGCAAGGTGGAGGTGGCGCGAGAGGGGCTGTTGGTGCGCATCAACGACGGCTGGGGGGAAATCGCCCCCCTGCCCGGCTTCTCGAAAGAGAGCCTGCAACAGGCAGAGGCAGAAGCCCTTGCCGCGCTGGCGGCCCTGGCCGCCGGCGACACCCCGAACCCCGTGCTGCCGTCGGTGCAATTTGGCCTCGACTGCGCGCGCCGGACATGGCCCGAGCAGCGCAACCCGCTGCCGGAGCCCTATCCCCTCATTCAAGGCTCCCCCCAGGAGCTGCTGCGCAACTGGAAAGAGTGGCTGCACCGCACGCCCGGCAAGGCCAAGCTGAAGGTGGCACGCTACCCGATGCGTGACGAGTTGGCGCTGATCCGCCTGCTGTGCGACCGCATCCCCTCCCTCAAGCTGGTGCTGGACGCGAACCAGGGCTGGACCCGCGAGGAGGCGTGGACCTTCTGCGGCCACCTTGACCCGAACCGCATCGAGTATCTGGAAGACCCCTGCGCCGACTTTGCCGACATCGCCTTTGTCGCCAACCGCACCGGCATGCCGGTGGCGCTGGACGAGCTGCTGGCACAAGGCAAGCCGTGGGAGCCGATCCCGCAACTGCGCGCGCTGGTGCTCAAGCCTACCCTGCTCGGTTCACTCGCCAACTGCGAAGCGCTGATCGCCCGCGCCCGCGAACTGCGGCTCAAGGTGATCATCTCCTCCTGCTTCGAATCGGATCTGGGCCTGAACCAGCTGTTTCATCTGGCGGGCGAATGGGCGCCGGAACAGGCGCCGGGTCTGGATACCCGCCGCTGGATGGCAGGCAATCTGCTGGGGGAAGATGGCAAACCGGATCTGAGCCGACTGGAGCAACTGTATTACCGTGATTGACCCCTCCCGTTCACCCGAACAGACGCCTTGCCCGGTACGCCACCGGGCAATCACAGCCCCGAACCGCATTGCCATCCACGCAGTCTCCCCCCTCAGTTACCGCCAGCTCGATGCTCGCCTCAACAGCCTGTGCCAACAGCTGGAACAAGCCGGAGTGCGTCGTGGCGCTCATCTGGCGGCGGTGGTGCGCGGTGCGCTGGAAGATGTGCTGCTGGCGTGGGCCTGCGTGCGCAGCGGCGTGGTGTTCTGCCCGCTCAACCCCGCCTTTCCTCTCGAAAAGCAGCGCGAGCTGGCGGTGCAACTCGATGCCGATGCCTTCTGGTCGGCAGGGGAAATCCCGGCAAGCAACTGGCAGCCCTTGCTGCTCGACTTCACGCACGAACTGCCAGCAAGCGAGGAAACATGGCCGCTGGCATCGACCCAACTCAACAATATGATCCTCACCTCCGGCTCCAGCGGTACGCCGAAAGCGGTGGTGCACCGGCTCTGCAACCACCTTGCCTCGGCGCGCGGCTCTGCCACCCTCATTCCCCTCGATGAGAAGTCCGGCTGGCTGCTCTCCCTGCCACTGTTCCATGTGGGCGGCTACGCCATCCTGTTTCGGGTCTTTCTGGCGGGTGCCACGTTGGTGCTGGACGATCGCAGTCAGCCGCTCAAGGCGCGGCTTGAACAGCAGCCCATTACCCATATCTCGCTGGTGCCGACCCAGCTCTGGCGCCTGCTGGCAGAGGGTTTTGATCCCGCTCGCACCCGCCTGCGCGAGCTGCTGCTCGGTGGCGCCGCCATCCCGCAGCCGCTGGTGAGCCGTCTCTGCGCCATGGGGCTCGAACCCAAGGTGAGTTATGGTCTCTCCGAGATGGGGAGCCAGGTCTGCACCGCTATCCCCGGCGATGCAGGCGTAGTTGGCAAACCGCTACCGGGACGGGAGGTGTGCATCCGGGAGCTGGAGATCTGCGTGCGCGGCGCCACCCTGTTTGCCGGTTACTACCAAGATGGCGAGCTGGAACTGCCCCTCGATGGCGAAGGCTGGTTTCATACCCGTGACAAGGGGCGGTTCACTGTGGCAGGGGAACTGCTGGTAGAGGGACGTCTCGATAACCTCTTTATCTCGGGTGGCGAAAACATCCAGCCCGAAACCATCGAGCAGCGACTGGTAGATCATCCCGCTGTCGCCCAGGCGCTGGTGGTGCCGGTGCCGAGCGACGAGTGGGGGCAACGCCCCGCCGCCTTTATCGACTGGCACGGCGAGCCGGTTCCCGACTCCGAGCTGGCAGCCTGGATCCGCAGCACCCTGCCCGGCTTTATGGTGCCCGACCACTGGCTCCCCTGGCCCGCTCTTGGCGGTAATCTCAAGCCCTCTCGCCAACTGCTGGGCAAGGTAGCCCGACAACAAACCACTCGGGCACGACAAGCTGAATGAGATCGGACTCACAATTTACCGATCTTCTTTGAAAACAAAAAAAGAAACATGTGAGTCCTTACTGCGGCGCCAACCCACGATAATTCGATCAGACTCAAAAAAATACCATCTTATTGATTTATCTGATTTTTAATTGGCAATTGATATCCCTTTGGAACTGTTTAAATTGCCTTGCGATTACTCGCAAGACAATACACAAACAAGAACAAAGGGATAAAAATGAACCGTTCAGGTACCGGGTGGCTGCTGCTGGCAGGCCCCCTGCTTTTGGCTACATCCTCGGCGCAAGCCAACTACTCACCCAATGACTGGCGACAGTATCAGCTGACTGGCGAATCGAGCCGGCAACTGGCCGCTCGCATCACCGAGATCACCTACGAGCTCAAGGCGCGTAGCAGCAACGCCCCCTATCAGCAGCTCAGGGTCTACCGTCGCTTCGACTGGCAGAGCAGCGATCTCGCCGCTCTGGCCGAGCAACAGTGTGGCGAACCGCAGCTCAAGGTAGATGCCGGCTGGCAGATCCGCTTCGTGCGCTGTGAAGATCGGATTCCGGCGGGCAAGCTCATTCCCGCCAGCAGTTATGACTTTGGTTATGGCCTCAAGCAGGGTCGCTGGGAGCAACTGGCGGGCACGCCGACCGCCCAGCAGCAGGATCGTCTACCGCTGCCACAAGCCATCACCCTAGGTCAGAGCGAAAGGGAGCTGGATCGCTGCGAGCTCAACGCGCAGGGCCGCTGCGCCGAGTCGGAGTGGCACTATCAGCCGCAGGATTGGCAGCAGTTGCAGGTACTTGAAGAGACCCCGAGTGAGCGGGATGGCCGGTTGGAGCAGATCTTTTTCCGTCTGCAACCGGTGGCAGGTAGTCAGGCTGCCGCTCAGGTCAGCGAGATCCACGTCTGGCGCCGCTATCAGTGGCAGCTGGATCAGCTCACGCCTCAGCAGGAGTGTGATGAGCCACAGGAGCGCAAGGAGGGGAGCAACACCATCCGCTATCGCATCTGCCGTCAGGTGATCCCCGCTGGCAGCGAGGTTCAGGTAACGCTGCAAGATAGCGGCTACCAATACCCGGTCGCAGGCGGTGAGTGGCAACCCCTGCCAGAGAGCAAAGCGTGGCAGGAGAGCCGGGTGCTCAATCGCCCCATCGTGCTGGCCAGCAAGGAGGAACAGCTGGAGTGCCGCCGCGCCAACGGTCGTCTCTGCTCCGAGCCCGAGCAGCCCGATGTGGATCTGCTCGACAGCGATGCCGCAAAACTGGTAGCCGACGTGAGCGGCCAGAACAGTCCTGCCTGGCAGGCGGATTACGGCCACGATGACACCAAGCTGATGGCGGTGGTGCGCGGCATGCGTGCTCTGCTGGCGGCCAACCAGCCAACCCATCCGGCAATGGACAAGCTGCTCTACTATGTGCGCGCCCACAACTACCACGGCGGCGTTGGTAAAGAGAGTGATCAGGCCGCCCGGGCACTGGCCGGGGTGATGATTGATCTGCTCAACCACCCATTGCTGCTGGGAGCTGAACCACAGGATCAGGCTGGCACAGTGCTGGAAGCCTGGAGCGTGGCGGCGCAGGGACAACTTGGGCAAGCCGCCTTCCGCCAGAGTGCCGCCCCCATGCTGGCCCAGCTCAACCAGGCGTTCGGCTATGCAGTGCAACATGCGGCGCAGATCAACGGCCACAAACCCTGGGCCGATGGTTTGTTCGAGCTGCTCAATCTGGTCGATCAGAGCGCCTCTTACGGTCAGCAGGCAGACTTCAGCGCAGCTGTGCTGCAACAAGAGGCGGCATTGCGCCAGAGCCTGCTGCAACTGGGCCTGAGCGAGCTGGCCCTCTGGAAACAGCGCGATGGCTCACGGGATCTGTTTATCTTCAACAACATCCTCGATGCCCATAGCCGTCTCTACCAGATGATGCGCTACCTCCATCACATCAGTCCGGATAAGGCGATCGCCTACCGCCAACAACTGGATCGCGATGTCATCGCCATCATGCGCCAGCAGGGGCTGATCCCGGGTGGACAGCATCCGGCTGCCATGTTGGAAGAGGTCTCCCTGACCCTCTCCAGCTACTACCTCACCTACACGGATCGCACCAGCGAAGCCTGTGTCAGTGGCGAGTTCGCCGGGCTTTGTACCCCGATCCGCATGGAAGATATTCTGCCGTTCGAGCACACCTGCTCGCCAACCCTGCGTCTGCGCGCTCAGGAGCTGACCCAGGCTCAGGCCGAAGGGATCTGCCGCGAGCTGGGTGATGAAGAGCAGCGCTTCCACCAGCAGATGGAGACAGGCTGGCAACCGGTGGCCGATGATCACAACGAGGCGCTGGAGCTGGTGATCTTCAACTCCTCCGCCGACTGGGGCCGCTACGGCAGCGCGCTGTTTGGCGTATCCACCGACAATGGCGGCATCTATATCGAGGGGGATCCGGCTCGCCCCGGCAATCAGGCCCGCTTCTTCGCCTATGAGGCGGAGTGGAAACGCCCCGCCTTCCAGGTGTGGAACCTGCGCCACGAGTACGTTCACTATCTGGATGGCCGCTTCAACCAGTACGGCAGCTTCGGCCACTATCCGCTCAACCGCACTACCTGGTGGGCCGAGGGGATTGCAGAGTACATCGCCCACGGCCAGTGCTTTGCCCGAGGTCTGGATAACGTGGCAAATCGCCCCGCCAACCAGCGTCCGACACTGGCGGCGATCCTCCACCTTGACTACGACCAGGGTGGCGAGATGGTCTACTCCTGGTCCTATACCGTGCACCGCTTCCTCAACGATACCGGTCGCGGCGCCAGCTGGCTGGCGCTGGCACAAGCGCTGCGCAATCCGGATCGGCAGCAGGCGATGAGCGACTTCGAAGGGGAGCTGGACCGCCTGATCGCCAACGACAGCGACGCCTATCAGGCGTGGCTCGCCCGGGATCTGCTGCCCTGGTGGCAAGCCAACAAGGAGTCAGACGCCTGCAAGGGTAACGACTCCGCCCACTGATAAACCTTCACCGACCAGAGGGGCTGCCACCGCTGCCCCTCTCTTCATCCTCCCGATCTCCCGGCCTCTGCTGCGACAACCTCTGCCCGAATGAGGTGCCCGCCCGTTATCAAGCCTGACGCCAGCGGCCGAGTTGTAATAGAATGCCGATAGCCACTCCCAACTTCAGACCCTGACCGCACCGCGCATGAAGAAGTTTGCCAAGATCCTCCTCGCCTGCCTCGTTTTGCTGCTGGCCCTGATTGCCACGCTGCTGGGCTACAGCGAGTGGATCGTCTCGGATGCCCGTCACTACACCTACGATCGGGTGGACAAGGTGCCCTACAACCGGGTTGCGGTGGTGCTGGGTACCTCCAAATATCTCTCCGGTGGCGGCCCCAACCACTACTTCAAATACCGCATCAAGGCGGCGGCCGAGCTCTACAACAATGCCAGGGTGGACTTCATCATCGTCTCCGGTGACAACGCCACCGTGCAGTACAACGAGCCACGCCAGATGCGCCGCGCCCTGATCAAGGCGGGCATCCCCGCCTCCGCCATCTATATGGATTTCGCCGGATTCCGCACCCTCGACTCAGTGGTTCGCGCCAAAGAGGTGTTCGGCCAGGAGCGCTTTACCGTGGTATCCCAGGGCTTTCATAACGAGCGGGCCATTTTCATCGCCCGCCATTTCGGTATCGATGCGGTCGGCTTCAATGCCGAGGATCCCAGCGCCTATCAGGGGATCCGCACCCGGGTGCGGGAAGTCTTTGCCCGCCTGATGGGGCTGCTCGACCTCTATGTGCTGGACAAGGGGCCCAAGTTCCTCGGCGCTCCTGTGCCCATCGGTCTGCCTGTGCCTTGCCAATCACTAAGTACCATCGGCAGTCTGCAACCCTGCCTCAAACAGCCCAAACCGGCGGTGGATGAGGCCAAGCCAGCGGCAGTCTCTGCCGCGGTTGCCACCGAGTCAGCAACTTCGTCTGCCTCGGCAACGACTGAGCCGGTCACTCCCGCCAAACACGCGGCACAAACCACCACCAAGACGCCCAGCACGGCCTTGCCCACATTGCCAATGACCCCTTCAGCCGCCAGCGTCAGCACTGCCACACCATAAACAGACGACCCGCCAACTGGCGGGTCTTGTTATTACAGCGCGGGTTGTGGCGGTGAGCCTGTACACCCATTCCCAGCGACCAGGTCAGCCTCTCGCCGCTTGATAACGGCGGGCCACTTCGGCCCAATCCACCACCTGATAGAAGGCAGCGATATAGTCAGGACGCTTGTTCTGGTACTTGAGATAGTAGGCGTGCTCCCACACATCCAGCCCCAGGATCGGGGTATGGCCATGTATCAGGGGAGTATCCTGGTTGGCACTGCTCTCCACCTGCAATCTGCCCGCCTTGTCCACCACCAGCCAGGCCCAGCCGCTGCCAAAGCGGCTCAGAGCCGCCTGAGTGAAAGCCTGCTTGAAGGCATCGAATCCCCCCAATTCCCGCTCGATGGCCAGCGCCAGCTCACCGCCCGGCTCACCGCCCCCCTGCGGGCTCATCACCAGCCAGAACAGGGAGTGGTTGGCATGGCCGCCGCCATGGTTGCGTACCGCCCCTTGCAAGGTGGCGGGCAGAGTATCGAAGCGGCGCAGCAGATCCTCAACCGGCAGTGCAGCCAGCTCTGGCGCCCCTTCCAGTGCGGCGTTGAGGTTATTGATATAGGTCTGGTGATGACGGCTATGGTGGATCTCCATGGTCAGGGCATCGATATGGGGTTCCAGTGCGTCGTAGGCATAGTTAAGGGCTGGCAGGGTATGGCTCATGATGACCTCTGTTCGGATTAATGGAGCCGGGATGAGGGCTCGCTCTGACACAGGCAGTGACCGAGCGAACGCATGATCCCGGCGTGGCTGCCGTGGCGCTGTACGAACGTCAGCAACTCGGCACGGGTTGTACGGGTATGGCGCAACGCGGCTTCTCGCAGGCGAGAGGAGCAAGCGGGGGAGTGACAGGTCGCCAGCAGGCAGTCGTGCACATAGCAGAGCAGGTCGGCGGCGCGATCGGGCAGAGTCATGGCCACCAGCAGATCCGCCAGATTGTGGTGAGCCACAACCAGCACAGCCACCGCCTCATCGGCGTCATGCCACTGCACCAATTGCTGACGAGCCAGCCAGAGCGCCTGCTGATAATGGGCCAGCGCCTGATGATACTCGCCGCAGTCAAACAGCCGGTTGCCCTCTCGGGTCTGCTGTTTCCAGTGACTCATGCTGCTGCCACCTTCGGTCGACTCGACCCACCCCTTCACCCAGGTTGCTGTCATATGCTTCACACCAACAAATGATAATAATTATCATTACACAAATCGTATCCGGGAGACAAGGGGCGTCTGGAATCGCAGCAAACAGCCAAAACAGCGCGGCCACCCCTTGGCAAGGAGTGGCCGCTTGAGGCACTGGTCAGTGAATTCGACCGGCCAATGGCAAGTTAATGGCAAGTTAATGGCAGGTCAGATGTTGTTGGCGGGCGAGGGTGGGGCAATCCCCAGAAGCATATGATCCATCATCCCCACCATGCGCCCTATCTCGGGCTTGGTGATGGTATCGTTGGCCCCCAGTTGCAGTGCTTTCTGGCGGTTGTCATCGCTCATCAGGGAGGAGAACATCACGATGGGCATCTCCTTGTAGGAGGGGGTATCCCGCAGCCGCTTGAGCAGGTGCATGCCATCCATGCGCGGCATCTCCACATCGGTGATCACCGCATTGACGAAGCCGGTCACCGGCATTCTCTCCTCCTGGGCCAGACGATCGAAATCCGTCATCATCTCCAGTCCCTCTCCCCCGTCCTTGGCCGTGATCACGTTGTAACCGGCGGTGCGCAGGGTGGTTTCGATCATCTTGCGGATAAAGGCCGAGTCGTCCACCACCAGAATGGTTTTGCCCTGTCGCAGCGCCATCATGCGATCGTCGATGAGCACCTTGCGGTCCTGAGTGACGTCGTACTTCTCCATGCTGAGCTCGGGGTTGATGTCGGCGATGATCTTCTCGAAATCGAGGATCATGATGAGGTTGCCATCGCGCCTGACCACGGCCACCACACAGTCGTTTTCACCCGCTTCCAGAAACTGGCTGGGGGACTCCACATCCTCCCAGGAGACTCGGTGGATCCTGCTGACACTGTCGATCAGGAAGCCGTTGGCCATCTTGTTGAAGTCGGTGACAATCACCACCTTGTGGCTGGGATCCGGGTTGGTTTTGATGCCAAGCCAGCCCGCCAGATCCACCAGCGGGATCAGCCGATCCCGCAGGGAGAATACCCCCACCATGTGGCGCTGGGCATTGGGGTAATCTGTAGTCTCCGGCACCCGGATCACCTCGCGCACCTTGGCAACGTTGATCCCGTAGTAGGCGATCTTTTCGCGCCCGTCCGGCAGCTGCTTCTTGAGGTGAAATTCGATGATCTCGAGCTCGTTGGTGCCGCTCTCGGTCAGAATGGATTTACGCTCTTCCCCGTCTTTGGCCATCATGGTGACTCTCATGTTCTGGTTGCGCAGGCAGCACTCTGCTGCGGTTTTCCCTCAGTATAGGAATGGAATTCGCCCAGTAGCTCGGATCTCGGCAAGATTGCAGCCTTAACCGCTTGATCCCGCAGGCTGGCACGAGCGTATCTGCCAATCAGGACAACATTGGCAGATGGTGAAATCCACCATGCCCTCATAAGGAGCCTGAGATGAGTGAAGGTGTCGTCGTGGTTGGCGCTTCTGGCGGTATCGGGGCGGCTCTGGTGACACACTGGTTGGCGGCGGGTGTCGGGCCAGTGATTGCCATCAGCCGTCAGCCCGCACCAGCAGGATCCTCTTCGCCAGCCCTGCACTGGCTATGTTGTGATTACAGCGATGAGAAGATGGCAACTGCGGTAGCCCACATCGCGGAGCTGGCACCGAGACCGCATCGGGTGGTGATCTGCAACGGCATACTGCATCAGGGGGAAATCCAGCCGGAGAAGCGGCTCGAAGCACTCAATCTCGATGCCATGACCCGTCTCTACCAGACCAACGCCTTGCTGCCGCTGCGCTGGATCAGCCAGCTGTTACCGCTGTTTGGCCGCGAGCCTTGCACTTTGGCCGTTCTCAGCGCTCGTGTCGGCAGCATTGGCGACAACCGAGCGGGCGGCTGGTATGGCTATCGTGCATCCAAGGCCGCCCTCAACATGCTGCTCAGGTGTGCCGCCATCGAGCTGGCCCGGCGGACCCCCGGCGTCAAATTGCTGGCCTTCCATCCCGGCACCGTGGATACCCAACTCTCCCGCCCGTTTCACGCCAATGTACCGGCGGGAAATGTGCAGAGTCCCGAGCTGGTAGCCGAGCATCTTGTGCAGTTGATGAACCGGCTGCAACCGGATGGCGAGCTGAGCTTTCTCGACTGGCAGGGCAAACCTATCGAGTGGTAGAGGAACTCAAGAGACGCGCCAGCAGCGCCCGCAAACTCTTGATCGCGGCGGGCTTGCCAGCCAGTTGCAACCTCGCAGCCAGTCTTCCCCAGTCGGCATATTGCCAGATGGCTGCGATCAGCAGATAACGCTCGTCAGGAGTCAGTGAAGCCAACACAGCCAGATTGCGCGCCAGCCACAACTGCAGGCTGCATTGGCTCAGTTCAAACGGCTTGTGATGATGGGCAAAGCACTCAACCTCATCGCGCTCGAACTCGCCAAGCTCCGCTGCGGTAACGATGCTGCCTTGCAGACATTGCCATACCAGCTCGGGATCCAATCCTTTCAACTCACCCGCCAGCAGGGTCGGCAGCTGGCGAACAAAACGCTGCTGCCACTGATCCAACTCGGGCTCATGTCCGGGTTTCAGCGCTTTGAGCAGCAGGGCTGCGTGGCAGCCGCTGGCGGCATCCCGTTGCAGGCCGATGCGCAGCACCGTCAGTCCTGCCTTGCGCCAGAAGGGGAGCAGGTCGGCGCTGGCCGAAAAGGCCGAGCCGAGGTAGTCGATGCCAATCTGACGATAGTGCTCCTCAAGCTTGCCAAGCAGCAGCGAACCCAGTCCGTGCCGGTGCAGCTCGGGGTGGATGGCGATACGCATCACCCGGGCGTAGCTGCGCCCCCCCGCCGTTTTAAAACCGGCGTGGGCCAGCAGCGACTGGGGCAGCAGATGGCCGCGCGGACGGCGGCGACCGGCCCAGATTGCCTCGGCCAGTTCGGGCTCTATCTCCCCTTCACGCGCCACCAGCGCCACACCCAGCAGGCTCGCATCCTGCTCCAGCAGATGGATGTCGAGATCCGGGCTCTCCAGCAGGGACCTGAGATCGCTCGGCGTGGTCTGGTAGTGAGCCAGCACCAGCAGGCCAAAGAGCTGATTGAGCAGCGCCTCGTCGATCGCCAGCACCTCCTGACTGACCAGACGCCAGCTCGGGCTGGTCGGCGGCAAGGGCGTTGCCACTTCGGCATCAAGCCCCAGCAGGCGGAAAATCAGCGGCTCCAGCGGATCACGCTCACTCCAGCGAATGGGTTCAGAGAGGCGGATCTCCTGCCACTCCGGGGTCTGGCTATCGAGCACCCGTTTGAAGCGCAGGTGAAAACCGCGCCCCGTCCCCTCGTAACCGTGCTCGGTGGTGGCAAACACGATGCGACTTTGGCGGGCAAGCATGGCCTCGAGCAGCGGGGTCGGAATGGCGGCCGATTCATCCACCAGCAGCAGATCGGGATTAATCGCCTCGTGCACCAGCCGATCCGGCGAGCAGTAGCTCAGTCCGGTCAGCTGTTCAGGCGTAGTATCTAGCCCGCGAGCGGCGTGGGCAAACAGGGTCGCTACCGTTGCTTGTGAGGGGGCCGTCACCACTATGTTCAGCGCGGGCTGCTGGCGCAGCAGCTCGGCGGCAGCCAGCCCTAGCAGCGCACTCTTGCCACGACCGCGGTCGGCGCTCAGCACCAGCGGCCGGCGGCGATGACCGTGCAACACCTTTTGGATGGCGGGCAGTGCCCGTGCCTGATCGCAGCTCAGCCTGCGCTCCGGCCCAAGCGGTTGCCACAGCTGCGAGCAAACCGGCGGATCCAGAGAGAGGGCAGGATCACCTTCCAGCAACCGCACCAGCCGGGCGATAAAGCCGTGACCGGCCCGGCTCACCTCCTCCGGCTGGACCACCAGCCGGATCCGGTCAGGATCCGGCCATGAAGGCCACTCTACTCTGGGCGGGGTCAGCAGCAACAGCAAGCCACCGGCGCATAGAGTACCTGCCAGCGCCCCGAAGGCGTCGGGGTGAAAGCCGCTAAAGGCATTGAATACCAGCGTGTCGCACTCCTGGCCGAGCCGCTGCAGCGCCTTGGCAGCGGGTTGCGGGGCATAACTCTCGGGCCCGGCACCCAGCCAGAAGACGGTCTCGCCGAGCAGGGATTGAGCGCGGGCAATGCACTCGGCCTCCTCCCCCTCCAGCCAGATCAGGCGCCGTTCACCGGCGCGGGCCAGCACCTCGCGCAGCAGGGTGACCTCTTGCAGTGTCATGAAGCTTGGCTGTCAGCCGGTTTGCGGGGCTCGAACATGCGATCCCCCATCTGATCGATAAAGGTGTGGGCCTTCTGCACCATGAAACGCTCGGCATCGGCCGGATTGGCAAACAGATCGGAGCGGATGAAACGGTGGGTTTGCAGCACGCCGTCCAGCTCCTTGGTGATGCGGCCCGCCAGCCGATACTGGCCACCTTCTGCCATGGGCTCCGGATAGATGAGATAGCCGGCATATTCGGTGGGTGTGACTTCCGGCGCCTTGGTCGGCTCGCCCCCGAACAGGGCGCTGAACAGTTTCTTGAGCATGGTGATCTCCTCTGGTTGCCAGCATTGTCCCCAAGGGGTTGCACAGTGGCAAGCAGGGGATCTTATTACCAATCGTTATTTGCACTACGAACCATTCTCATTTAGATTTCATCTCATTCCACAAGAGGTGACCATCATGTACGTCTGTTTGTGCCGCGGCATCACAGATACCCAGATCCGCAAAGCGGTGCAGTCAGGTAAAAGCGAATTCCGCCAGCTCAAGCAGTCGCTCGAAGTGGGCGCTCAATGTGGCAAATGCGTGCGCATGACCATGGACATCATCGCCGCCGAACTCAACAAGATGGAGCAGGATCAACCCGTGCTCTACTACGAAGTGGCCTGATCCGGACACCTCTTTCTGATGCGACCCACCAACAGGGTCACCCCTTTTCTCAGGCGAGCTGGCTCGCCAGACCGCTTGTTGTCACTTTTCTGGACTAAGCTCTAACGATCGAAGCCTCAGGCACGAACCAAGGAGCACTGTCGATGAAAGGAGATCCCAAGATCATTGCCCACCTCAACAAGGTGCTGGCCAATGAGCTGATTGCCATCAACCAATACTTCCTGCACGCCCGCATCTACGATGACTGGGGCCTCAAGGCGCTCGGGCACAAGGAGTATCACGAGTCCATCGATGAGATGAAACACGCCGACGAGCTGGTCAAGCGCGTGCTGTTTCTCGAAGGGCTGCCCAATTTGCAGGATCTGGGCAAGCTGCGCATAGGCGAGACCGTCGAAGAGATGCTGCGCTGCGACCTTTCGCTGGAGATGGATGCCATCCCAGACCTCAAGGTAGCCATCGCCTACGCCGAGTCGGTGCAGGACTACATCAGCCGCGACCTGTTCCAGGAGATCCTGGAGGATGAGGAGGAGCATGTGGACTGGCTGGAGACCCAGCTAGACCTTATCGATCGCATCGGGCTGGAGAACTACCAGCAGTCGCAACTGCACCATGGTTCATCCTGAATAGTTATGGCATGAAAAAACGGTTAAAAAACCCGCTCAGGCGGGTTTTTTAATGTCTGGCTGCATAGCTTTTCACGCCACTTATCAGCATGAAAAATAAGCGTATTTTTGCTATTCAGATCGCAAAAACAGACGCTTGGGAGTTGCACTATTGGGGCCCCTCACAGGGACATACAATAACAACATGTGAAAGGACTACATCATGCACTTCCTACCCAACAAGCTCGCGCTAGCCTGCGCCATTGCCCTGTCTCTTGCCGCCTGCAATGACAACAGCTCGAACGCACCTGCAGATCCCGCAGCCACCAAGGCATCCCTGATGCAGACCATGGATGAAGCCCTGCGAGAGAGCCAGTCGCTCGACCCCTACGGTTTTGCCATCGATGCCACCAGCATCGCCAAGCGCAAAGCACTCGACAGCTCACTGCTCCAACGACTGAATGCTCTGGATCCCACGGTGCTAAGTGAGCGGGATCGGCTGTTCTACGACATGATCCGCTGGGACTTGCAGATCAATCTTGAAGGATACGATTTACCCCAATCCCAGATCCCGATCCATCACTTCCGCAACCGCGTGGTGGATCTGGCAGATGACGTCGGAGCAGCCCCTGCCAGCGGCAAAGCGGCTCGCACCGTCAGCAGTGGCTTCGACTATTTCGAGCACAGCTCGGCCGACAGGGTCACGCCGGGTGATGGAGCATGGCGACGGGATCTCGACCGTACAGACACAGCGCCGGCACTTGCAATGGCAACTCGAGCAAAGACAACAATGACCCCGCAGGCCTGGTATCAGGAGCACCTCACCTGGCTCAAGGCCTATAACGGCTACCTTGCCGAGGTGAAGCACCAGTTCGAACTGGGCAGCGCTCAGGGCAACACCCTGCCGGACGAGCTGGTGGACCGGCTGCTGGCCCAGCTCAACAGCAAGCTGGATGGGGAGGCGATCGCCGGCGCCTATCTCGGCTGGCAGCAACTGCCGGGAGAGGCGGACGAGGCGCTGCGCAGCGAGTACAAGGGGGTGCTGGACAGCATCAACACCCGCTATCTGGCGCTGCGCGACTATCTGGATTACCAGCATGGCGGCGCCTATGCAGTGCGCTTGGGTAGTGGCGAGTGTGACGACGGTTTCTGTGGCATGACCAACGGGCGAGACTGGTATCGCTGGCTGCTGAAGAAGCACACCACCACCGACATGACGCCGGAGCAGGTGCATGCACTTGGGCTGAGCGAGGTGGAGCGGATCTTCGGCGCCATGGTCAAGGTGTGCCATACCGTCGGCAAGTGTGACAGCGACGATGTGGCTCAGAGCAAACAGAGCGGCCAGATTTACGCCTTCTTCCGCTATCTGAACGAGCCGGCCTTCTTCTACCAGAACCCGCTGGCGGTCTGGTCCGCCGGCCTCAACCCGGACAATGCAGCCGGTGCGACCCTGAGCGGGCCGCAGCAGCAGGCGCTGGCCGAACATGAGCGGGCACTGCAGGAGTACAATACCTTCAAGAGCAAGGCGGCGCTGGTGCTGCCTGACTTCTTCGATGCCGAGCGTACCATTCCCAAGCTGGATTACGAGGTGGTGCCCGTCTCCTATGAAGATGCGCCATACGGCGGGGTGGCCTGGTATCAGGACGGCAACCCGCAGACCGGCCGCAAGGGGCAGTTCTTCCTCAACACCTACTACCCCTATGGTCTGCAGAGCTGGAACATCAGCACCCTGCTGGCCCACGAGGCGGCGCCGGGCCACCACTTCCAGATCACCATCGCCCAGGAGCTGGCCGCCAAGGATCCCGACTTCCCGCAGTACGTGGCGAACGCCTCCTACACCGCCTATGCGGAGGGCTGGGCGCTCTACACCGAATACCTGGCGGATCACGACATGGGGCTCTATCAGGGGCGCGGTCTCTATGATCCGGCGGTGGGGGACGTGAAGGTCGAGGGATCGTCCGCCTTCAACAACCAGCTGCAGTACTTCGGCCGCCTCAACGAGGAGATGCTGAGGGCTATGCGGCTGGTGGTGGATACCGGTATCCACTGGTATGGCTGGAGCCACGACCAGGCCGTCAGCTACATGAAGGAGAACTCGGCGCTGGGAGCGGGGGACATCAGCTCCGAGGTGCCGCGCTACATGGCCTACACCGGCCAGGCAACCTCCTACAAGGCAGGCCAGCTGGCGCTGATCCGGATGCGGGAGTCGGCAGAGCAGGCACTGGGCGGAGACTTTGACCTCAAGGCGTTCCACCACCATGTGCTGGAATACGGCATGTTGCCCATCTCGGTGCTGGAGCAGAAGAACAAGCAGTGGATTGAACAGTCGAAGTGATCACAGTTACGGCGCCCGGCAAGGCAACGGGCGCCGCTTTCGATTAGGATACGGCTCTCTTCCAATAACAATGCTACGGACGATTTCCATGGAACAGATTGCACGAGAGATGGCGCCCCACAAACGGGTGGCACTGGTGGCTCACGACAACATGAAGACCCCTCTGCTGAACTGGGTGATGCGCCGCAAGGAGGAGCTCAAGCTCCACCATCTCTATGCGACCGGCACCACCGGCACCATGCTCGGCAAGAAGGCGCAACTGCCCATAACCTGCCTCTTCTCCGGCCCGATGGGGGGCGACCAGCAGCTCGGCGCCCTGATTGCCGAAGGGAAGATCGATGTGCTGATCTTCTTCTGGGATCCCCTCAATGCGGTGCCGCACGATCCGGATGTGAAGGCGCTGCTGCGCCTCGCGGCAGTCTGGAACATCCCGGTCGCCACCAACGAGGCGACCGCCGATTTCATCATGGACAGCCCCCATATGCGGCAGGCGTTCAGCGTACAGATCCCGGATTACGCCGGTTATCTCAAGGCGCGCACCGAGTGATCGGCTAACCCGTCATGCAAGAGGGCCGCAACAAGCGGCCCTCTTTAATTGGGAAAATGCATCAGCCAGGGAAACAAACCGATGCCGGCTTATAGCGCCCGGGAGAGAATGCGCGCCACCCGATCCGGGTCGATATCCTGCTGCTCCCCAAGTGCGGTGCGCCCAACCCGCTTGAGGTTGGAGCAGACCGCCGGAATGCAGCTTTCGCTGAGGCCATAGTCGGTAAGCCGGGTCCCCAATCCCATCTTCTGGAAGAACTGCTCGGTGCGGATGATCGCCTCTTCGATGCGCAGGGCCTTGTCCTCGCGGGTCGAATGCCACACCCGCTCGGCAAACTGGGCCAGCTTGTCCTGCTTCTGGCTCGCCCGCTCACGGAGCAGTGAGGGGAGCACCACGGCCAGACTCTGGCCGTGGTCGAGCCCGTAAAGCGCCGTCAGCTGATGACCGATGGCGTGAGAGGCCCAATCCTGCGGCACCCCGCAACCGATAAGGCCGTTGAGCGCCAGACTGGCCGCCCACATCAGATTGGCCCGCACCTGATAGTTGGTCGGCTCCGCCAGCGCCCTGGGGCCGTTCTCCACCAGCACCTGCAGCAAACCTTCCGCCAGCCGATCCTGTACCTCGCCTCCCACAGGAAAGGTGAGGTACTGCTCGGCAATATGGACGAAAGCATCCACCACTCCGTTGCCGGTCTGGCGCGGCGGCAGGCTGTAGGTGGTGGTCGGGTCGAGCACCGCAAATTGCGGCTGCACCAGCGAGCTTCTGAAGGAGACCTTCACATCCCCGCGGCTCACCACCGAGGTGGGATTGCTCTCGGAGCCGGTGGCTGGCAGGGTCAGCACACAGCCCATCGGCAGCGCCTTGTGTACACTCGCCTGTTTACCGCAGATATCCCAGGGATCATCCCCCTCGTAGCAGGCGGCCGCCGCAACAAACTTGGTGCCATCCACTACCGAACCACCGCCGACGGCTAGCAGGAAGTCGATGCGCTCGCGCTTCACCTGCGCCACCGCCGCCATCAACAGCTCGAATCTGGGGTTGGCGCCGATGCCGGAAAACTCCTGCCACGTCACCCCTTCCAGCGCCCGGGTCAACTGCTCATACACCCCGTTCTGCTTGATGCTGCCACCGCCGTAGAGCACCAGCAGCCGGCTGCCGGGCGGGAGCAGTTCGGGCAGGCTGGCGATCTGCCCCTCACCGAAACAGATGCGGGTCGGATTGGCATATTGGAAGTTGTACACGGCGGACTCCTCGACTGGCTCAATGCGCGGACATTGTGCGCCTGTGGGGAGGTGAGGTCAAAAGAGGGGGCAGAAGTTTGCCCATCGGCGGTCGACACTGGCCCATCTGTGCCGACCGGGTATCTCACACAACAGTGACTGGATCAGGCGGTTTTAGCCTCATCTTTGGATGAGCTCTTCTTGCCGGTCAGGCGATCCATTGCCTCTTTCAGCATCGCATCTTTCTGCTCGTTGAGCGGCTTGCTCTGCTCGGCCCGCTCTTCCGGGGTCAGCTTCTTGTTGTCGGCGATAGCCTTGAGTTTGTCTTCTATCTCGTTGAATTTCTTGCGATCAAACCCGAGTGCCTTGTCCACCAGCTGCTGCACCACGCCCCCCTTGTCGGAGCTCATGTCGAGCGCCGGCGGCAGCTTGCTGTTCTTGGCCAGATGTTCATAAGTGAGCACCTGCTGGGCCTGACCGGTCATGCGCTGGGTGGAGAGGCTGACCATCTCCTCCCAGCCACCACCCTGACCACCGCTACTGGCACTGTTAAGGGTGGCGAGGGCGCGGTTGTTGGAGGCGCTCTGGGCAAGCTGCTGGCTGTAGGGTTTGATATCCATGAAGACTCCCGTTCTGTATGCCGACCCGCCGGAGCGAGCCGACTGAATGCGGCGGTATGGGGTCTGGCCCCACCTTTGACAATAAAACCAGCAAGTTACAGGCCAACTTGTCAGATTGGGCGAGATCCCCGCTCTGGCAAGCTTGCCTGCGGTTACAGCCCCGACGCAGCGTCAGAATCATGACTCATCCGCTGCTTTCCCCCCAATTTCCGACACATACCGCTGCCTCAAAAACGCGGCCCCCTATAAACCGCAGGAACGCTCCGTCGATCACAAAACAAACAACCACTCAGGAATACAATTTTGGCGCACATCGCAACCAGCCAGCCGTGTCATGGATGATCTGTTCGTCAAACCAATAACAGGCAGACCAATCTGCCGAGCTCGCTCCGCTGCCAGTTCGGAGTTGCGGCCTCCCCACACCTCATCCCCTCGTCTGACTCTCACTCACCGCAACCTTTCGGGCATAACGATGAAAAAACACACCTTGAGTCTTCTCTCCGCCACCCTGCTCACCCTGCTTGGCACCAGTGCCGACGCCTGTACCGGCCTCATCGTCGGCAAGGGGGCCAGTGCCGATGGCAGCGTGATGATCGCCAGAAACGAGGATTTTGGCGTCAACAACTGGAACAAGTACCTCGCCTTCCGGCCCGCGCAGCAGAACGAGGGCAAGGTCTGGAAACTGGGCAACGGACTGGAAGTGCCGATGCCAAAGGCGTTTTTCGCCTACTCAGCCATTCGTGACTGGGATGCCACAGCCAGCGACCCGGACGGCAAGTATTACGAGGAGCGCGGCATCAACGAGTTCAACGTCGCCATTTCGGCCACCACCAGTGCCGAGGTCAACGACAAGGCCCAGAAAGCCGATCCGCTGATCGAGAAGGGCGTGATTGAAGCCATCATCCCCACCCTGATCCTGCCGCAGGCCAAGACGGCCAAAGAGGGGGTCGAGCTGCTTGGCCGCTATGTGGAGCAATATGGCGCCGGTGAGGGCAACAGCCTCTATCTGGCGGATGTGAACGAGGCCTGGCTGATGGAGATCGGCTCCGGCCACCACTGGATCGCGGTGCGGGTGCCGGACGACAGCTATGCCATGGTGGCCAACGGCCTGCGCATCCACGGCGTCAATCTCGACAGCGCCGATGTGCTGCACTCGCCCAAGCTGCTGGAGTTTGTACGCGAACACAAACTGCTGGAGAACGCCGACCCGAAAGAGTTCAACTTCGCCAAGGCGTTCGGGGTCATCGCTGACCCGTATAACGTGGATCGGGAGTGGCTCGGCCAGAACATGCTGACCGCCAGCCACCCGCAGCCGACCCGGCAGGCGCAATATCCGCTCTTTATGAAGCCGGATACCCCCATCGCCGTGCCGGACGTGGCCAGGCTGCTGAGCACCACCTATGAGGGCACGCCGCTGGCGGGCAAGGCGGAGCGGCCGATCCGCATCGATCGCCAGCTGGAATCCCACGTCATCCAGCTGCGCAAGGAGATGCCCAAAGAACTGCAGGGATTGATCTGGCAGAGCTACGGCGTGCTGGCTGAATCGGTCATGGTGCCGCTCTACAACACCCTGGAAAACTATCCCCTGCCCTATCGCACCGGCAGCGACAGCTACTCCGATGATTCCGCCTACTGGCAGTTCCGCAGCCTGACCGCGCTGGCCAGCGCCGATCCGGACAAGTACCTGCCGCTGCTGCGCGGCGTCTGGAGCAAGGAGAGCAGCAAGCTTTACAAGGAGGTGGCCCTGCTCGACAAGAGCCTGAAGCAGGCCTATGCCAGCGACAAGGCTACCGCCATCGGGCTGGCCGCCGACTACTCCTATGGCCAGTTGGAGCAGACCTATCAGATGGCCAAAACGCTGCGCTACAAGCTGATGACGGATCTGACCAAGCGCACCGAGAAGAAGTATTCGCCGGAGGAGTTCAAGAAGATCATGAGCCTGTAATCGGCTCGCCAACGCAAAGAGGCTCCCACGGGAGCCTCTTTCGTTTCAGCCAATCCAGCGATCAGCGACGGCTGATATTGAGCGGGCCGAAGGTCTGCGCCACCGGCATGATCTCGATGCTGTTGATGTTGATGTGGGCCGGTTGCTGGCTCACCCAGAGCACGGTATTGGCGATATCTTCCGGCTGGATCGCCTCCACCCCCTGATAGACGGAGGCCGCCTTGGCGTCGTCACCGTGGAAGCGCACGTTGGAGAACTCGGTGCCGCCGCACAGGCCCGGCTCCACGTTGGTGACGCGAACGGCGGTACCCGCCAGATCGGCGCGCAGGTTGAGGCTGAACTGCTTCACGAACGCCTTGGTGGCGCCGTAGACGTTGCCGCCCGGATAGGGGTAGGTACCCGCGATGGAGCCGATGTTGATGACGTGGCCGCGATTGCGCGCCACCATGCCCGGCAGCAGCAGGCGGGTGAGCAGGGTCAGACCGCTGATGTTGGTGGCGATCATCTGCTCCCAATCTTCCAGATCCGCCTTGTGGGCAGGCTCCAGCCCCAGCGCCAGACCGGCGTTGTTGACCAGCAGATCCACCTCGCTCCACTCGGCCGGCAGAGCGGCGATGGCAGCGCGGGTGGCCGCCTTGTCTTGCACGTCGAACGCCAGCGGCAGGAACTGCTCGCCCAGCTCGTCGGCCAGCGCGGCCAGCCGCTCGGCGCGGCGACCGGTACCGATCACCTTGTAGCCCGCCTGCACCAGCTGGCGGCTGATGGACTCACCAAAACCGGACGAGGCGCCCGTTACCATTGCTATCATCTGAACCTCCATTATCTCAACCGATATTGTTATTTATGTTGTTGAAACCAATCTGATTTATTCATCGCTCAATTCACGTCCGGTCGCCTTGCGCCAGACAAATACAGCCAGATGGAGCAGCAAGAGGGCCGAGCCACCCAGCGCAAACAGCAGGGCGGTGAGGGCGTTGACCGAGGTGTCGGCGCCACACCACCACCAGACCAGCCAGCCGACCATGCCGATGGCAAAGGTCTGGCCGGCGCAGACCGGACAGCGCCCCAGCTTGGCCCTGATGGCGGAGGCAAGACAGTTGTCGCAGCTCATCCTGCTCCTCGATTCTGCTCGTTCAACATGATCAGTTGGCCCGTGAAGACGGCTTACGAGCCTGAGTGCGAGCCACTCTGCGCCGCTCACGCTCCTCATCGCTAACCAGCGGCAGCACCAGTCGGTGGGCATGCTGGTCGCGGCCATAGTAGTCCGCCAGCCGCTGCTGGGGACGAAATCCCAATCCCTGATAGAGCGCCAGCGCCTCAGCGTTGGCATCAGCCACCTCCAGCCGGATCGCCCCCCAGCCAGCGGCCTTGCCCTCGTGGATCACCTGCTCCAGCAGGCGGCGGGCCCAGCCCAGACGGCGCACCGTCCAGCGGATGGCCAGCGCCTGTATGACCAGCCGATCCCAGCCTCTGTGCTCCAGCAGGCAGAGATAGCCCATCAGCTGATGTTTCTCGTCCAGCAGCAACAGGGTGCGCCCCTTGGCATGGGCCAGCAGATAGTGCCAGCGGCTGCGGCCAAAGGCGACCTCGGGAGGAAAACAGTAGCGTTCCAGATTAACGATGGCGCCCAGATCATCGGTTCGGGCCGCACGTACGGTCAACACGGGGAGTCCTTGTTCGGTTATTTATCCTCAGCACCAAAAATGCGACTTGTATCACAAGTTACCAAGGCGTCATATTAGGCACTGTAACCTCTTGTTTCCCCTCGCGCCATTGTCGTGCTTGTCGGTGCATCGAAGCCCACTGGGGATCCTGCCTGTTCAGGCAGTCTGATCTGTGGAGCCGAAAATATGAGTACCTATGTCATCGTCGAAGAGCTGGGCGACTGGCCTTGCCATGCCGATTATCTGCTGACCGCCCGCACCTATCTGCAACATGGCGTGCCGACCACCGGCGGCCGACCCCGCATCATCAACCTCTGCCGCAATCTGGAACACCTTAGCGCAGGCTACTACTGCTCGCTGCTGGCCCAGGCACGCGGCCACCACTGTCTGCCGGGTCTGCAGGCCATCAGCCGACTGCAACCCCAGCAGCCACCGGCCAAGCTGTGGCGCAAGGCACAAGGGTGGCTGGCCCAGCAGAGCGAGGATCGGATTAGAGTGCGCGCCATCTTCGGCCAGTGTGAACAGAGCGAGCTGGCGGGGCTGGCGCGTTATTACTACGGCCTGAGCCAGTTGCCGCTGCAGGAGCTGACCCTCAAGCGCGGTCGCCACGGCTGGTCCGTGCGCCAGCAGCAGAGCCTGTCGCCGCTGGAGCTGAGTCAGAGCGAGAAAGAGTTGATGCTGCACCACGCCCAGGCGCTGGTGGGCTCCGGTGATGAGGAGCAGGCGGCGCCGCTCTACCAGCTCGCCATTCTGGTCGACCCCGATGATGGCCGTGCCAGCAGTGACGGGCTGGCGCTGGAACGCTTTATCCGAGCTGCCGCCTCGCAGGGGATCCGGGCCGAGATCCTGCCACCGTCGGCCATCGAACGGCTACCGGAGTTCGACACCCTCTGGCTGCGGGCCGAAACCGCAGTCGGCCACTACACCTTCGAATTTGCCCATCGCGCCGAACAGCTCAAGATGCCGGTGATCGACAGCTCCCGCGCCATCCTCGCCTGCAGCAACAAGCTCTATCTCTACGAGCTGATGGTGCGCAGCGGCGTGCCCATGCCGCCCACCATGGTGGTGACCCGCCGCGGCCGCCACCATGTGGATGAGCTGGTGCAGCGGCTCGGCCTGCCACTGATGGTGAAGGTGCCTGACGGGGCACAGGGGCGCGATCTCGCCATGGCCAGCGACGAGCAACAGCTGGCCCGGCTGCTGGACGAGGGGCTGGGCCGCTCCGCCCTGCTCTTGGTGCAGAGCCGGATCCCCGCCGAGTTCGACTGGCGCATCGGCTTTCTCGACGGCTCGCCGCTGTTTGCCTGCCGCCGTTTCCGCCCCGAACCCGGCAACCGCATTCGCCGCCGCAAGCACCCTCTCGACATGAGCCGCATCGAGGCGCTGCCGCTTAACGAGGTGCCGGAGCGGGTGCTGCAGACCGCCCGCCGCGCCGTCCATCAGCTCGGCAATGGCCTCTACGGGCTCGACTTGCGCCAGCAAGGGCGTGACTGCGTGCTGCTGGAGATAGTCGACAACCCCTGGATCCGCGGCGATATCGAAGACAAGGAGGCGCAGGATCTCTACGAGCGACTGGCCCGCGCCTTCCGCCAGCGGCTAGAAAACCGGGGCCAGACCACCGCATAACCCGCCATGACTTTATCGCCCACAATGACAAAGAGGGCCCCGCGATGGGGCCCTCTCTCATATCAAAGCGTGCTGCGGCTGACTTATTGCAGACGCAGGAAACGCCCGCTCAAGGGCGGTATCTCCACCGTCACGCTGCTGCCGCCAATGGCCAGACTCTCCCCGCTCTGCAGATCCACCAGCGCGCTGCCACTGCGCAGTTTGCCCGTAGGCAGGTTGTAGCTGAGCGCCGTGGTGGAGAGGTTGAGCAGGTAGACTATCTGCTCCCCCGCCGTCTGCTTGATGTCACCATAGAGACTACCCTCGGCCACCAGCTTGACTCGCTCTCCCTGATAGAGAGCGGGGTGAGCTGCGCGCATCGCCAGCAGCTGGGCAAGCCACTCTTTCAACTCAGCCTGTTCGCTATTTGGCACAAAACCGGTGACAGCGGGCACCTTGCCGTCGCTGCGGGCCACGTGATCGTCGCACAATCCCAACGCCGCGCAGTCACCGCCTACCTTGGTGGCAAAGCCCGGCACCTCGTCGCCAAACTCCTCGCCATAGTAGAGAGTGATGGGGCCGGAGCGGGCAGCGAGGAAGCTGAAGGCGGCCTTGTGGCGCTGCCAGTACTCCGCCGGATTGAAGTGGCCTCGCTCCAGCAGATCGCCGAAACGCACCAGATCGTGGTTGCCGAGCATCAAGTTCGGCATGGCGTGGTTCGGGTAGTTCTCCACCTTGTTCCAGCTGGCGTCGAGCACGCTGGCCCCCTGCCCGCCCTTGCCGGACTCCTCCACCGCCAGCGCCTGCAGGATGCCGTAGCGCAGCGGGAAATCGAACGCAGACGAGAGTGCCGGATTGTCGCTCGACCCATACGCCTGGGCGCGGATCTCGTCGGCCCCCTTCCACACCTCGCCCACCATGTAGCCGAGGGTGCCCCACTGCTGACCGGCGGCCTTGCGCGCCGCGCTGGCCTGCTCCACCTCGCGGCGAATGGCGCGCCACTCATCGAGGCTCAGCTGATAGGCTTGATCGAGACGCCAGCCGTCGATGCCGTACTGCTCGACCCAGTAGCGGGCCACCTCCTTGAAGTAGGCGAGACTCTGGGGCTGGCTGTAATCCACCAGCTGACCCGGATAGCCGGCACCGCCGCTCTTGAGGGCGGGCAGCAAGCCGGCCGGTGAAGGCTTGCTCACCCCCACCTTGTTGACGTGGCCGAACACCCCGTCGAGGAAGACGTAGAGGCCGCGCTGATGCGCCCCATCCACCAGCCTTTTCAGCTGGGCGTTGCTGCCGAAGTTGGGATCCACGGTGAAAAAGTCGCAGGCGAAGTAGCCGGTGGCATCAAGCTTGTTATCGCCGCCTTGCCCCGCGCAGGAATCGAACACCGGGGTGAGCCAGATGGCGTTGACGTTGAGACTCTTGATGTGGTCGAGGCTATCGATGATCCCCTGCAGATCGCCGTTGTGCTGGGAGGGGCCATAGCCGACGCCGTAGTTGGCACTGCCGTCACCATCGGCAAACGACTCCACCATTACCTGATAGATGCGCAGGTTGCAGGCGGGTTGAACGTCGCCATAGCAGGCACGACTGGCCGTGGCGACCGGAGGGTGGGTGACCGGCGGATTGACAACGGGGGGAGCGCTCTCCCCTCCTGAACTACCGCTGCCGCCGCAAGCCGCAAGTAACAGGGCGGCCCCAAGCAGGCCGCCATAGCGTAACGTTCCCTGTTTCATTGTTATGTTCCCGCTGTGAGAGCAGGCGTCTGATACGCCTGTTTTTCACCATGATAGCGATGCTCACACAGCGGTGTCTGTGACTGAAAACGTTATCTGACTCAACTGGTTAGAGCACACCAGCCGAGGCAAAGCGGTAGTTGACAGAGAGCCAGTATGAACGACCCGGCTCGGGGATGCGGCCGCTCTGCTCGTAGCCCAGCCCTGCCTGACTGGCGTGCACCGACTTGGAGAGGTGCTCGTAGTAGAAGGTGTCGAACAGGTTGTCCACTCCGGCCGAGAGCTGCCACCCTTTGGCAAACTGCCAGGCGCCGCTCAGGTTCATGGTGAAGAAGCCCGGAGTCTCCCCCTGATCCTGACCCGCAACGGTGCCGGACCAGAGATCTACCCGCTCCTGCGCCGCCACGGCGCGTCCCAGCAGGGTGAAGTTCAGCGCTTCGTCCGGCTGCCAGCCCAGCGCCAGTTTGCCATCGAGCGGTGGCATCTGGGCCAACGGCTTGTTGTCGCTCTGGTTTTCGCCATAGACCACCGCCAGACCACCATCGAGACGCCACTGCTCGGCAAACTGCCAGCGCCCCTCCAGCTCGCCACCCCGGGTCTGGGCATCGATATTGCGCACCTTGTTCGACTTGCTGTTGTAGAGCAGGTAGTCCTTGATGTCGGCGCTAAAGAGGGAGAGGGTCAGGTCCAGCTCGCGGCTGCGCAAAGCCAGCCCCGCATCCCACTGACGGCTGCGCTCCGGGTTGAGGGTGAACGGGGTACTGTCCTTGCTGCGCTCCCAGTAATCCGGCGCCCGCTCTGCCTGCCCCCAGGCCAGATAGCTGGACCAGCGTGGCGACCACTGATATTCGTAGCGGCCAAACCCGCTGTTCAGACTCAGGGTATCGCTGTAGAGGGTCTGTTCACCGGCGCCATAACGGGTGGTCTCGACCCTATCCTGGCGGTAACCGCCCTTGTAGCTGTGAGCCCCCTGCTGACGACCCAGTTCGGCGAAGCCGCCCTGCTGCTCGAAACGCAGGGTGCGCTGGCGATCCTTGGTGGCATAGTCGACCCCACTCCGACTGCGATGCTGATCCCGATTGCTGTCGAACCCGGCGGTCAGCAGCCAGTCGGCAGGCAGGGCGATATCGTTGGCCCAGCGCACGCCGGTATTGCGGCGATCCGGGTTGGAGAGCATCTTCATGCCGCTGTTTTGACGCAGGCTGAAGTTGTCCATGATGTGGTCGATGTAGTTATCCCACAGGGTCAGCTCGCTGCGCTGCCAGTGAGTGGTGATCTGCTCCTGCTTGAGCTTCAGCCCGAAGGATTCGCGATCAAACATGGGGCCATCCATGGTGCGATCCGCATAGGCGGCACGGGCATTGCTGCGCTCGGCGGTGAGCTCCAGCCAGGTGTGCTCCCCCGGCGTCCAGCCCAGCTGGGCGGTGCCGTTCTCGCGGCGATAGAAAGAGCGCACCTTGTTACCGTGACCATCGCGGTAATCATCGCTGTCGGAGTGGGTGAACTGACCGCGCAGATAGCCATCGGTCGAGCCCGCCGTCATATCAACCATCTGGTCATCGCGGCCAAAACTGCCATAGAGGGCCGAGGCATCGGCCTTGAGGCCCGGTGCGGTGAACTCGGGCCTGTCCCGCTCGAACAGCACGGTTCCCGCCAGGGTGGCTCCCTGCTCGAGGGATTGTGGCCCCTTCAGCACCCGGATCCGATCAAAGGATTGGGGGAACACATAGGCGGTGGGCGGGTCCATCCGGCCACCACAGCCACCGGCCAGCATGCCGCCATCCATCTGCACGTTGAGGCGGGACATCCCCATCCCCCGCAGCACAGGGTCGCCACCGAGCCCCCCTTTGCGCACCATGCTCATGCCGGTGACATTCTTCAGATAACCGGCGCCGTCGGCAGCGGGCATGGGGGAACCGGGCTTCTTGGGATCCAGCGTCACTTCAAGTGTGCTGGCCGGGCGGGTTGCCACCACCACCATGGGGTCCAGCTGTTGCACCGACTCCTGACCGGCAGCGCCGTGACAGGCGAGCCCACCAACCAGCAGGGCAAGGGGTGTGCGCATATGACAAGCCATACATTTTCCTTATGTATTTGTTTGTTTTGTTATTTTCATTCAACCAATCAAACCTTTCAGCAAGGGAAGGGTTTGCCATCAGGCCGCAAAAAAGGCCTGCGGCGCGAAAGCGGCAAGCCTCTGTCAGGTAAAGCGAAGGCAAGTTGGCAAAATGTTGCGCAGGTTTTACCCAAGTCGGCTCAGAAAGGCAAACGGGCAAACATTCCAGTAACAGGAATCTGGCGTTGGCTCACAAAAAATGGGGATTAGCTGAAGGCTTCCCGCTCATCGATGGGAGAGATGAGGTGATAGACCTCATGAGCGGATAGCGTGCAGCCAACAGGCCACTCCAGATGGTGGTGACGGTTGATGAAGACCCGGGCGCAGTGACGCTCGCTCTCCAGCTTTGCAAACAGCGGCTGGGTTCGCCAGGGGGTCAGATCCAGCACCCCCGTGGTGCCATCCGATAACACCAGAAACAGGCGCCATCCCCGCACATACTCGACATCGATAAAGACCGGCATCCCTTCGGCTCCGATTGAGATAATTCGCGGCAATTATAAACACCAACTCCCCATCCATACACGCTGTGGCTCACATTTTATCCAGCAGATTATTCTGTGCTCATTAGTGGCGCGACATCACATTTTTAGATGATAAATGTGTTAATGCCGACTTTTAACAAACTTGAATGCAACCTTAACCAATTCGATCTGTCATAACCTCACAACAACTAAAAAAACGTCTGTGGACAGACGTTTACAGTCTCATTCAGGAACAAACATGACAGACCTAAAACAGCGACTCGGCCCGTTTTGGCCCTTCGCCATCTTCTGCGCGATCGCGCTTTTCTCTCTCTCTTTCAGCCGAATCGCCCTCGGTCTCTGGCAACTGGAACGGGTGGATACCGTGGCCGGTTGGCAGGAGATGCTGCTGCAAGGGATCCGGGTCGACTTTGCGACCCTCTGCTGGGTCTGGGGTGTCCCCGCCATGCTCACCCTGCTGCTGGCAGGCCCCCACGCCATCGGTCGAGGCTGGCTGCAACTGATGCGTGTCTGGCTGACCGTCGGACTCTGGCTGATGCTGTTCCTCGAGATCTCCACCCCCTCGTTTGTCACCGAGTATGGCGTGCGCCCCAACCGCCTCTATGTGGAGTACCTCATCTATCCAAAAGAGGTATTCGCCATGCTGTGGGCGGGCCGCAAAGCCGAGCTGCTGCTGGCGGTGCTCTTCAGTGGCGCCGTACTGGCCAGCGGCTGGTGGCTGAGTGGCCGTCTGGTGCGTGGTCTCAGCTTCCCCCGCTGGTATCTGCGTCCGGCCTTCGCCCTGCTCATTCTGGCCATAGGTTTTCTCGGTGCCCGCTCCAGTCTCGGCCACCGCGCCCTGAACCCGGCCATGGTCGCCTTTGCCGAGGATCCGTTGGTCAACTCGCTCACCGTCAACTCCGCCTACTCCCTCTTCTTTGCCATCAAGCAGATGGGCGCCGAGGAGGATGCCGGCCAGTTTTACGGCAAGATGTCCGAGCAGAAGGTGCTCGACATCATGCGCAAGGAGAGTGGCCGTCCGGCCAGTGATTTCAACTCCGATCTGCTGCCCAGCCAGACCTTCAACGAGGCGAGCTTCCAGGGTAAACCGAAGAATCTGGTGATCCTGCTGCAGGAGAGTCTGGGTGCCCAGTTTGTCGGCTCCCTCGGTGGCCTGCCGCTCACCCCCAACATCGACGCCCTGTCGCAGCAGGGCTGGGCCTTCGAGCAGCTCTACGCCACCGGCACCCGCTCGGTGCGTGGTATCGAGGCAGTACTGACCGGCTTCACGCCAACCCCGGCACAGTCGGTGGTCAAACTCGGCAAGAGCCAGACCAACTTCTTCACCATCGCGGATCTGCTCAAACAACGGGGTTACGACACCAGCTTTATTTATGGCGGTGAGAGTCACTTCGACAACATGCGCAGCTTCTTCCTCGGCAATGGCTTCACCACCATCGTCGAGCAGAAGGATTTCGACAATCCGGTGTTCAAGGGCTCCTGGGGCGCCTCCGATGAGGATCTGATGGCCAAGGCCGACGAGACCTTCAAGTCGCTGCACAAAGAGGGCAAACCCTTCTTCAGTCTGGTGTTCAGCTCCAGCAATCACGATCCGTTTGAATTCCCGGACAACCGCATCGAACTGTTCGAACAACCCAAACAGACCCGCAACAACGCGGCCAAGTATGCGGATTACGCCATCGGCGAGTTCTTCAAGAGGGCGAAACAGTCCGAATACTGGAAAGACACCCTGTTCCTGGTCATCGCCGATCACGACAGCCGGGTCGGTGGCGCCAGTCTGGTGCCCATCCCCCGCTTCCATATTCCGGGGGTTATCGTGGGCGACGGTATTGCACCGAGAAAGGATCCGCGCATCGTCAGCCAGATCGACATGGCGCCGACCCTGCTCTCCCTGATGGGGATCAGTGCCGACTACCCCATGCTCGGCAAGGATCTGACCCGCATGCCAGCCGACTGGCCGGGGCGCGCCATCATGCAGTACGACAAGAACTTCGCCCTGATGCGCGGCAAGGATGTGGTGATACTGCAACCGGAGCGTGCGGCAGAAGGCTATGTCTACGATGGTGCCAGCGAGAAGCTGACCCTGGCGGCGCAGCCGGACGCCTTGAAGGAGGATGCCCTCGGTCTTGCCCTGTGGGGCAGCATGGCCTATCAGAAGAGCCTCTATCAGACGGCCAAGGATGAACGCACCGCCGCCAATTGAGCCACCCGTGCAGATTCAACCCATAGCAGAATGGAAAAAACCGCCAGCTGGCGGTTTTTTCCATCTATCCATACCGTCGGCCCACTGACCATTATGGCTGAGGAAAGCAGGGCAGGGAGCGGCTGAACTTGTGCTCGAATACCAGCGAGGTTTCGAGGTGCACCACCTCTTCGCGGGAGGTGAAGTGATCGAAGACGAAGTTGCGCAGGTGCTCGGTGTCGGAGACACACAGGTGCACCAGAAAATCATCCTTGCCCCCCATGTGGAACAGACTGATCACTTCGGGCAGCGCCAGAATGGCATCGCGGAAAGCATCGATGATCTGCCGGCTGTGGCGGGCCAGCTGCAGGGAGACCATGGCCTGGATGTGACCACCGAGGGCCTGATAATCCACTTCGCAGTGCGCTCCCTTGAGCACGCCATCCTGCTGCAACTTGCGCACCCGCTCCAGACAGGTGGAGGGGGCAACGCCCACCAGCGCGGCCAGATCCTTGTTGGTCATGCCCGCATCCCGAAACAGATGGGCCAGGATATCCAAATCCAGTTGATCCAGGTTTCTCATCTTAACTCCTTGAACCGCTCAATTTTTTAGACTCTGCCCGTAAACCGGGGCAAACACAACGGCCATTGACATCCCCCCTGCCCCGCCTATCCTTGGCGCCATTCACCGGCCGCAGCCCTGCGGCCACCACGCGAGGATCCGCCATGCACCCGTATCACCCCTTCTGGAGCCTTGAGGTTCCCCGTGTCGATGGTCAGCTGCTGCTGACCCCCTGCCCCGGCACCCAGCAGGTGCCGCTGACCCTGGCGCTCGATCAACTGCGGCTGGCCGGTGCCCACGGGGTGGTGACCCTGATGACGAGCGCCGAGTTGACCCGACTCGAACTGGCGCAGCTCGGCCAGCAGGTCGAGCACGAAGGAATGCGCTGGCTCCACCTGCCCATCGAGGATGATCTGGCCCCCGATGCAGCCTTCGAGGCCGCCTGGCAACAGGCGCTGCCGCAGCTGCGCGAGCTGCTGGGGGATGGCAAACATCTGGTCATCCACTGCAAAGGGGGCAGCGGTCGTACCGGTCTGGTCGCCGCCGCGCTGCTGATGACCCTCGGCCAGCCACAGCAAGAAGCGATGGCCGCTATCAAGGCCCACAGACCCAAGGCGTTTACCCTGGCCTGCCACCGCCAATGGCTCGACCAGCTGGCCCAGCGGCTGGAGCTGGGCGACTGACTACTTGCCCCCTTGGTCATAGGTGAAGACCTTGCCGATATCCTCCACCCGATAGCTGGTGAGCTGATAGACGTAGTAGTTGAGCCAGTTGGCAAACAGCAGATGACCATGGCTGCGCCAGCTGGCGCGCGGGGTCTTGCCCGGATCGTTATTCGGGTAGTAGTTGACCGGAATAGCCGGGTCAAGGCCCGCCGCCAGATCCCGTTGGTACTCCCCATCGAGAGTCAGGGCGTCGTACTCCGGATGCCCGGTGACAAACACCTGACGACAATCCTTGGTCGCCGCCAGATAAACCCCCGCCTCTTCTGACTCGGCAAAAATCTGCAGATCGGTGTGGGCGCGGATCAAATCGCCATCAAACGCCGCATAGCGGGAGTGGGGCGCGACAAACTCGTCATCGAAACCACGCAGCAGCGGTTCGTGCTCATCGAGGCGATGATGATGATACACACCGGAGAGCTTCTCGCCACGGGTCTGCTTCTCCATGCCGTAGAGTGCCTTGAGCGCCGCCTGCACCGCCCAGCAGAGGAACAGGGTGGAGGTAACATGCTGATGGGACCACTCGATGATCTCGACGATACGCGGCCAATAGACCACCTCCTCGAACTCCACCAGCCCGAGCGGCGCGCCGGTAATGATCATGCCGTCGTAGTTGTTGCCACGCACCTGCTCGAAGTCGTGATAGAAGTTCTCGAGATGGGCCTGCGGCGTGTTCTTTGACTCCCTGTCATCAATGCGCAGCAGATCCACATCCACCTGCAGCGGCGAGTTGGAGAGCATCCGCATCAGCTGGATCTCGGTCTCAATCTTCTTGGGCATCAAATTGAGGATCAGTACCCGCAGCGGGCGGATGTTCTGGGTGACGGCCCGGGATTCCGTCATCACGAAGATGTTCTCCTGCCCCAACACTTCGGCTGCGGGCAACTGATCCGGGATCTTGATCGGCATGCTTACTCCCTGTACTGCATCGGTAAATATGTCTGGACATCCAGAAGCCTATAATAAAGCTCCCACCCTGTCATCAGATACCTTTTGTATTCACTCTCGCCTTTGACTAGCATACGGCTCAGTATCTCCCCTGCATCCAAGATAATGACCGGTATCAAGATTTCCGTAGATCGACTGCAAGTCGGCAACTATGTCTCCCTGCCACTGGGGTGGCGCGAACACCCGTTCCTGTTTTCCAGCTTCAAGATCAAGAATGAAGAGGAGATCGAGCTGATCCGCCGACTCGGTCTGAAACTGGTCACCATCATTCCCGACAAGAGCGACGTTCCGCCCAAGCCCCTCAATCAGGTACAGCCTCAACCACAAGAGAGCGCAGACGCCGCCCAGCGCCAGGCTCAGATGCAGCAGGAGAAGGACCGCCGCATCGAGCAGTTGCAGCAGTATCGTCGCAACCTGCAGCAGTGCGAGAAACAGTTTCAGCAGTCGCTGGCCCAGGTGCGCAGCGTGATGAGCAAGCTCCAGTCCCGCCCCCTCAATGCCATCGGCGAGGCGCAGGAGCTGGTCAACGCCATGACAGAACAGCTGCTCTCGGTGGACGAGATGGTGCTCCATCTGGTCTCCGACAGCGAGGATGGCAACAACCTCTACTTCCACTCCCTCAACGTCAGCGTACTCAGCATGCTGCTGGCCAAGGAGTGCAACATGTCTGCCGACCAGATCCGCCATATCGGTATGGGGGCGCTGTTCCACGATATCGGCAAACTGAAGATCCCGAGCCAGATCCTGCGCAAGACCGAGCCGCTCACTAGACCGGAGCAAAACCTGATGGCCCAGCACCCGCGCTACGGGCTGGATCTGCTCAATCTGGCCAAGGATTTCCCGTCGGAAGCGAAGGGGATAGTGCTGCACCACCACGAATATCTCGATGGCAGCGGGCCGGAAGGGCTCAAGGGCGGCCAGCTCGATCAGCTCACCCAGATGGTGTCGCTGATCAACGAGTACGATAACCTCTGCCACATGCAGGCCAAGGTGCCCTACTCGGCCCTGAGCGGCCTCTACAAGCAGCGCAAGGCGCAGTTCAATCCGGAATACCTCAGCATGCTGATCCGGTTGATGGGGATCTACCCCCCCGGCAGCGTGGTGCAACTCTCCAACGGTCAGGTTGGGCTGGTGATGTCGGTCAACGCTTCCCGCCTGCTCTACCCCTCGGTGCTGGTGTACGATCCGCGCATTCCCCGTCAGGAAGCCGCCATCATCGACCTGCAGCAAGCCGAACTGTCGATCGCCAAGGTGATCCACCCCAAACGGCTGCCGCCCGCCGTGTTCGAGTACCTCAATCCGCGAACCCGGATCAGCTACTACTTCGAGCACAACAAAGCCTGATTGTGTTGGCCCGAGGCCAACCATTGCCACCTGTTTAATCCAAGGAGCCTGCCATGCGTATCGAGATCATCAGTACCGGAGACGAAATAGTGACAGGTCTGGTGGTGGATACCAACGCGGCCTGGCTCAGCGCTCTGCTGCTGGAACAGGGGTGGCAGGTGCGCCATCGCCTGACGGTGGGTGACAACCTCGCCGACCTGAAAACGGTGCTGCAAGAGAGTGCCAGCCGCGCCGAGGTGGTGCTGGTGTGTGGCGGACTCGGGCCCACTGCCGACGACCTGACCGCTCAGGCTGCCGCCGAGGCCTTTGACCAGCCACTCACCCTCTTCCCCGACTGGCTCGCTACCATCGAAGCGCGCTACGCCAGCCGTGGCCGCCCCATGGCACAAAGCAATGCCAAACAGGCCTGGTTGCCACAGGGGTGCGAGATCCTCGACAACCCGGTCGGCACCGCCTGCGGCTTTGTGGTGCGAAGTGGCCAGAGCCAGCTCTTCTTCACCCCGGGCGTGCCGTTCGAGTTTAAGCAGATGGTGCGCGAGCAAATTCTGCCGCGCCTCAAACAGCTGGCCGGGGCACAGATCGATACCGAGCTGCGTCGCTTTTACACCTTCGGCGTCTCGGAGTCGGCCCTCAGCGATATGCTGGATGGCGCCCCCTGGCCGATGGGTATCGAGCTGGGTTACCGATCCTCCATGCCCCTTATCGAGCTGAAACTGATCGGCCACGGCGCCAGTGCCGCTGATATGGAGAGTGCCGAGCGCCGACTGCTGGATACGGTCCGCCCCTGGCTGGCTGGCTGCGGAGATACGGAACCGGCGCAGCAGATCCTCGCGCTGCTGCAAGGCAGGCCGCTGTTTCTGCTGGAGGGAGAGAGTGGCGGCGCCCTGCTGGCGCTTTGTCACGGCCATTCCCGGCTGGAGGCCAACTTCAGTACACAACTGGCCGATGAGCTGGCGCAGCTACCGACGACCGATGCGGGCCTGCAACTGACCATAGGGCGAGAGGGGCCAGAGGGAGTGCCACTGCTGCTCAGCGCCGATGGCATGCACATCGGTCAGACAGTCAAGGTCAGCCACCCCGACCCGGAGAGCCGCCGCAAGATCCTCGCCTTTGCCGCCCTCGACATGCTGCGCCGCCACCTGTTGGACGAGCCGGTACTCGGCAAGTACCTCACGCTGGACAGAACGACACAACGCGGCGGTTAACCACAATCCCTCACCCGGCCCGTGCAGGCCATGCCGCTGGCTGATATATCCGGTCACTCTCCGGCATCCCTCTTGGCGTCATCACCGAACAGAACGCCATTTATACGACCACGATTTATCCGTCTCTTGTCACCGATCCGACCTCAATTCATTGACCATTCAGAAGAAATATCTGAATACTGCCCACTCTCAGGGTTGGCGACTCGCTTTATTCATCACAGAGAGATTAAATGACAGTAGAGGGGAAAACCGAGCGCCCCTCTCCCCACCAGGCAAGGAGATGCGGTGTTAAGCAAAGAGTGGCTGCTGCTATCAAGCGATATGGAACTGGTCTGCCTGCGGATTGCCGCCGGTCTCACCAAACCTGTCACGGAACAGGATGTGCAGGCTCTGCTGCTCGCTTCCAACTGTCGCCGCTATCAGCCGCTGCCCGAGGGGATCAAACAGGCCATCAGCCTGCTCAATACCCTGCTCACCAACCCTGCCGCCCCCGTCCCCGCCAACCCCATCCCCATCGGCAAGCGTCAGGATGCCCGACTCGCCGTAATAGTGGAGAAGGATCGCATGAGCGCCATCGCCCAGATCACTGCCGACTGGGGGGGCAAGTATGTGACGCTGGAACAGCTGAAAGAGGCGATCGCCATCAGCGAAATCAAACAGGGGGTGAGTGAGCAACTGCTCACCGCCGCCATCCAGTCCGCCAGGGAGGCATCCCCCGGCACCCTGCTCAAGCTGGTCATCGCTCGTGGTCAACCTGCACAAAATGGTGAGGACACCCGTTACGAGCGGCTGGTGGAGACTCCGGCCGAACGGATCCTCAAACCACAGGAACTGGATCATGGCAAGGTCGACCTGCGGGATCTCGGCTCCATCGTCACCGTCAAAGCCGGGGCGCCTTTGATGCGACGTCATCCGGCCACCCAGGGAGTGCCCGGCTTTACCGTGACAGGCCAGGAGCTGCCCGCCAAGAATGGCAAGGACAGCCCGATGAGCGCTGGCGAGGGCACCTTTATCTCCCCCGACGATCCCGATCTGTTGATCGCCGGTCGG
Organism: Aeromonas sp. 602200; assembly: GCF_049173895.1. Lineage (NCBI taxonomy): Bacteria > Pseudomonadati > Pseudomonadota > Gammaproteobacteria > Aeromonadales > Aeromonadaceae > Aeromonas > Aeromonas sp. 602200. The sequence goes on along the minus strand of NZ_JAAKSL010000006.1, from coordinate 5,919 downwards.
GCAGGCCTGCCCTGTCAGGAGAAAGCGGGCATGAAGGTGGATGAGGTGCTCACCGTCAAACAGGTAGATGTTCGTCACGGCCACATTACCTTTGAAGGGGGGTTGATCGTCAATGGCGACGTCAATCCGGGCATGAAGGTGCGGGTCAGCGGCGATATCGTCATCGGTGGATTTATTGAAGGGGGCGTGATCGAGGCCGGCGGCAGCATCACGGTTCGCCACGGCATCATTGGCCGCCGCAACGAGCAAGGGGAGTACCTCTGTCAGCTCAATGCGCAGGGGGAGATCCACGCCAGCTACGCCCAGTATGCGCAACTTGAAGCTGGGGGCGACATCCAGATCCAGAGTCAGCTCAGCCACTGTTATAGCCGCAGCGGGCAGGATATCAAGGTGGGTGACAGCAGCATGCGCAAAGGCACCCTGCTGGGTGGCACCAGCATAGCCAACCGTCTCATCATGGCCCCCAGCCTGGGGGCCGAGGCCGCCAACCATACCCGGTTGCAGATCCTCGGTGGCTATTTCACCCACAAGGAGCAGGAGATCCAGCTGAAGGTTCGTCAGCAGGAGTGCCAGGCTCAACTCGACAAGATCAAGGCGCTGGTGATGAGGCTGCTGCAACTGCCCAGCGATAAACGCAATCCGGATACCCTGCGCAAACTCAAACCAATCCGGGATCACCAGTTGGCAGAGCTGACCCTCATCCACGAACAGATCACGATAAACCATGAAGAGATGCAGAGCTTGATGGCACAAATGGAGGTGATCGCCACCCAGCATCTGTTTTCCGGCATCGAGGTCGAGATGGCCTGCTTCAAACGCAAAGTCACCATCACCCGAGGCCCTACCCGCCTGACTATTCACGACGAGCAGCTGGAGATGACCCCTTACGAGGGGCACAGCTAGGTGAACCATCCGCATCGACCGTGATCCCGCCGTCGATTTTCGCTACACTCGCCACTTCCTTGGCCCCACCGGGCGGGCCAGCCAGACTCAGGTAGTGAGAGATGTACAAGCTGATCGCATTGGATATGGATGGCACCCTGCTCAACCCGCAGGGCCAGATTACTCCCCGCACCCACGCCGCCATCACGGCCGCCAGTGCCAAAGGAGTCACCGTAGTGCTGGCCTCCGGCCGGCCGCTGGAAGGGATGAGCCGCTATCAGGAAGAGCTCGGCCTCACCACAGAGCATGACTATGTCATCTGCTACAACGGCGCCCTGGTGCAACAGGTTGCCGATCAGCGCATCATCCGCAGCCAGCTGCTGACCGGCAGTGACGCCAGCGCCATAGCCAGACTGGCTGACGAGCTGGAGGTGAACGTCCACGGTTTCTCGGTCACCCGTGGACTGATCAGCCCCCGTGTCAGTACCTACACCGAGCACGAATCTCGCCTGATCGGCATGCCGATCAATCTGATCGACTTCGCCACCCTGCCTGCCGACGAGCAGATCATGAAGGTGATGATGATCGACGAGCCGCCCCAGCTCTCCCGGGCCATCGAGCGACTGCCTGCAGAGCTCTATGAGCGCTATACCGTGGTACAGAGTGCCCCCTTCTTCCTCGAGTTCATGAACAAGCAGAGCAACAAGGGAACCGGCGTGGCCGCACTGGCCGAGCACCTTGGCCTGACCGCCGATCAGGTGATCTGCGTCGGGGATGCGGGCAACGATCGCCACATGATCGAATACGCAGGCCTCGGGGTTGCGATGGGCAATGCCACCGACGAGATCAAGGCTCTCGCCCAGCACACCACTGCCCGCAACGATGAAGATGGTGTGGCTCAGGTGATCGAGCAGTTCGTACTGAATGCCTGATCGCAATCGAGCGCAGCGGCGCCCGATAAGGAAATAAAAACGGGGAGGCTGTCAGCCTCCCCGTTTTTTCTGGTCAGTTATCTGCGTGATGAGCGGTAATTCGTGCGCATCACTGGTTCGCCAGACACTGGGTATGGGAGCCCGGTTGCAGGTAGGGCATCAACAGGGGAGCCATCCCCTTGAGCACCTGTACCGGCAGCGCCGAGGTGAAACGGAACTTGTCAGACTGGCTACCCGGTACATAGGCGGTCAGGGTACCGAAGTGATCCTCACCCAGATAGAAAACGAAGGTCGCGGTGCGGTTGCGCGCCAGCGAGCTGGTCACGTTGCCATAACGGCCCACTGTTTCAATCCGGTTATCCCCAGTCCCGGTCTTGCCCCCCATCTGCAGCACAGTGCCATCCGGCAGGGTAAAGGCTCCGGCGATACGTCTTGCCGTGCCCCCTTCAACGACCTTGGAGAGCGCACTGCGCAGGGCGGCCGCCACCTCTGCTGGCATCACCCGGGTACCCTCGGTGTGCTGCGGCTCAAACTCGGTCTCGAAGGGCGTCCCCTTGGCGAACGAGAGGTGCTCGATACGCAGGGTTGGCGAGCGGACACCGCCATTCTGGATAATCCCCATCAGCTCGGCCAGTGCAGCCGGACGGTCACCGGAGCTACCCAACGCGGTCGCCAGCGAAGGCACCAGATGGTCGAACGGATAACCGAGCTTGGCCCAGCGCTGATGGATATCGAGGAAGGCTTCCACCTCCAGCATGGTGCGGATCCGGCTGTCACGGGCACTGCGATGACGGGTCTTGAACAGCCAGCTGTAGACCTCTTGCCGCTCGTCACGACTGGCTGCCACCGCATCGGCAAAGGTGGCCTTGTCGAACTCCTTGAGATAGGCCAGCAACCACAGCTCCAGCGGGTGAACCCGGGCGATGTAGCCCTGATCCGGTAGTGAATACTTGCCCGGTCCATAGCTGACGTAGAGCTGATTAATCCGCTTGGCACTCAGCTTTTCTCGCGGCAACCGCTCCGCCAGGAAGGCAGCAAATGCGGTTTCGCTGGCTTCCGGCATCAGGTAGCGGTGAACCGCCGCCAGACGTACCGCACTCGGCTTGAGACCGTCGAGGAAGGTATCGAGTTGCTCCTCGGGAGTCTTGCCGCGATATTTGCGCCAGAAGCGCAGCAGATAGGTCTGGCCCTCTTTGTCGGCAAATTTGGCCAGATACTCCTGACGGCGGGGATCCTTGTCATCCTTGAGCAACTGGGCACGGTTGCCCTCCTTGTAGAGGCTGTAGCGCACGATATCGCGCATCAGCCGTACAAAGGGCAAGTTAATTGACTCACGCAAAGAGTCACGCAACGTCGGAATACGATTGTTATCCTCGCGGCGGAAGTTGTTGAAGGTGTGCATGCCGCCACCGGTAAAGAACCCTTCGTTGGGGCTGGCGGAGTATTTGCGATCCAGCGCCGCTTCCAGCATCACAGGCAGGCTCTTGTCCTGAGCCGTCATCAGATAGGAGATGGCCCAGCGGCTGAGGTTGTCCTGAGAGACGGCAGCCAGCTTGCGCAGATTCTCGACCGGCATCCCGGCATAGTTGTCGTGCAGCTCGGCCACGATCTCCAGATAGGTGGTCAGCACCCGCAACTTGGCGGTTGAGCCCAACTCCAGCTTTGAACCTTCGTTGATATCGAACGGCTGATCGGTGTTGTCGGTCTGCACCCGCACCTTGAACCCTTCCGGCGACTTCTCGAACAGGGTGAAGCTGTAGCGCACATCGCCGGTCTTCTCCGGCGAGAGCAGGCGCTCACCAAACAGCCCTACCTGAGCGGCAAACGTCGGGTCGGCCAGCTGTTGCAGATAACGGGAGATTTCGTTCTGCAGCGGCATGTTGAGGCTGGTATCGGCGGTCAGATCCATCCGGTCGAGGTCATAGAGCTGTACTCCGAGCTGACGGCTCAGGCGAGTACGGGCAACCTGCAACCCCTTGTTGTTGTTCACCCGGGTGATAGCCGGGGACTGCAGGAAGTCACGAAACGTAATCTTGGCCTTGAGCGCCGCCTCCATCAGAGGTGGCGTGATCATTCCCTCCTGCACAAACAGGCGCAGGTAGCTGTCGGTCAGGGTAGCCAATGCCTCTCGCCCTTGAGCCAGATAGTAAGAGGGACGGCGGTGCGCAATCATCAGCGAGACGACCTGACGCAGGGCAAGCCCCTGTTCGGCCAGCGGTGTGTTCTGGTTGCGGGCGGGGTCCAGAAGACGGTTCACGTCATCGACATTGGCACCAAACCAGACCCAGAGACCATCTCCCAGACCATGCACTTCACCATATCCCGGCGCAGCCGAGAGCGGTACCGAGTTGAGGTAGGCCCAGGCGACCAGTTTGCGCGCTTCGAGGGTTTCCGGCCCGAGACGATAAGCCCGCACGCTGGCAGAGGCCATCTGACGGATCTTCTCGGTCGGCGACAGGGTCAGGCCATCCGGCGAGTGGCGATACTTCTCCACCTGGGTCGCCAGGGTACTGCCACCGGCAGATTGATCCTGCATATCGAGCGCCTTGCCCACTTGAGAGAGCGCGGCCTTGGCAAAACGGGGCCAGTCGACCGCCGGGTTGGCCAACGGCTCTTCGTTGCTCAGCAAGTCGCGGTTCTCGATAAACAGCAGCGACTGGATGACAAGAGGCGGAATGGAGTCAAAATCCGGATAGTGATGGGTCGGATACTTGAATTGATAGAAAGGTTCTGCGCGGCAATCGTGCAGCGTCAGGCCAGCCTGCACCTTCTCGGTATAGGGCACGAAGAAGCCACGACTGGCGTAGTCATAGAGCGCGTCGGAGAAATGCACCTGCTTGCTGACTTCATAGCCCCGCTGAAGCAAACGCTCCTGCATCATCGGCAGTTGCACATAGCCGAGCCGCTTGTCGAACGGGCCATCCTCAGGGAAAGCGATCTGCTTGCTCTGGCCTGGCTCGACCTGATAGGTGAGCTTGGCGGCATAGCGGGAGATCTCCTGAGATTGCAGCTTCGAGGTTTTCATCTCATAGCCAACCAGAGCGATCACCGCCCCCAGGCACAATAAAAAGAGAAAACAGAACAGCCAACGCCACCAGGGACGACGCTTGCGCTTTGGGTTCCCGTCCGAGGTCTGGACAGATGAATCTTGAGATGCCACTTGTGTCAAATCCGTCTGTTCTGATGCGCCCATATCAGCCCCACCATGGTTGCGCAATTTATTGTGTTTCACTCAAGCTTAGTCTTTTCAAGTCAATGGCTTGAAACTATTGACCGCTTTGTAGTGATGGTAACAGGGCAATTCTAAAAAGGGGAGCCGATTGTTGCAGGAGTGGCAGAGATCAGAGCTGATAACAAAACACCGGCCAGTGGCCGGTGTCTTTTAAGCAAAAGCTGAACGCTTACTTGTGAGAGCTCATGCCCTTCAGTTTGGTGCTCAGCTCTTTACGCTCTTTGGAAAGCTCGGCGTTCTTGATGATGTGGTCATCCACGCGCTCTTCATAGTCGGCACGCATGTTGGCGATGATTGCCTGCACATCATCAATGCTCATGCCCGGCTTGATGTAGTCGCTCAGGTTGTCGAGCAGCAGCACGCGCTTCTGGTTGTCACGGATCTTTTTCTCGTTATCCGCAATTTCACGCTTGAGTTTGTTCTGGCGACGGGACATACGCACATATTCCAGTACATCGCTGAAGGTGGACTTGTTTACTTGTTCCATATCGATACCACTGACTTAAGGTTGATAAAAACTGGCCAAGTTACACCTGGAACCCGGCAAACTCGGCGCGGGACAGGCAAACTCAAGATGCCCTTACTCTACCGAGTTATAAGCGAGATACAACCCTAATCGCGCGCCATGAACAGAGTTTGGCCAAAAGTAAACCAGTTAAAATAGCCAGTAATCCATCAGATAAGGGCTTGATATAGATAGAAAATGGAGGAAATGACAGGATTTTTAGTTCTCTTCCTGCAGATAAATGCTAATACTGGCTGTTTAACACGCTAAAAACACCAACGCGCGGTCGTGAGACTGGGCTTTGTGTTGGTTCTGGTGTGCAACCATCGGGGTTAGTGGGTAAAAACCGCCCATAGCAAAAAGGCCTT